>JBGUGY010000099.1:0-9946 GCA_045111775.1 Bacteroidaceae bacterium
ATCAATACGTTTCGACATACGGAATTCAGCATATCCTCGAAACAAAAGACGAACTCGTGATAAAATACGCAAACGCATTCAACTCCATTTTAATACATTATTTCGGACTAAGCAAAGACCATCTCAAAAAAGAAGACGGAACTTACATGCTGCCATCCGAAGAAGAGCAACTACTTGGCGAAGAGATACTTGCAACGTGTTTCGACATAAAGAACATTCTGACAATCAAGCGCAATGGCGGAATAACATACATCAATTACGAGATTGCACAATACCGCCATTTCTTGGGTTTCAAGGCAACGGTAAACGAGGTTTTGTGGAGTTGTTTGAATCAGACTCTGCACCTTTTATTAAAGGTAAAAACAGCAATCAAAAAAATCTTCAAAGCATAAAAAAAATGGGCGATACTCAAAAGTACCGCCCCTATTTCTTTATATCATATAAGGTGCATTCCGTATTTTGCACATTCTTCGCGCTGTTCATCAGGCCAAATGCTTGCCTGAGTCTCGCCGATGTGAGCCTTGTGCAACATTACCATACACAAACGGCTCTGGCCTATTCCACCACCGATAGAAAGCGGAAGTTTGTCATCGAGAAGCATCTTGTGGAAGTATAATTCCTTGCGCTCTTCCTTCCCGCTCTCCTTCAACTGACGGAGAAGGGCCTCCTTGTCTACGCGGATTCCCATAGAACTAAGCTCGAGTGCTCTGCCAAGAACAGGATACCAAATAAGGATATCGCCATTCAAGCCCTTGTAGCCTTCTGAATTAGGAGTTGAATAGTCGTCATAGTCTGGAGCACGACCGTCATGTGGCTCACCGTCAGATAGTTTCTCACCAATTCCAATAATGAAGACAGCACCGTATTTCTTACAGATTTCATCCTCACGCTCGCGTGGAGAGAGGTTTGGATACATCTGCAACAGCTCTTCTGCATGAATGAAGTGGATGTCTTCTGGCAAGAATGGCTTAATCTGCGGATACATCTCGCATGTCATGTACTCGGTGCGGACGATGGCAGAATAGATTCGGCGAACAATCTTCTTAAGGAAATCGATGTTTCTGTCTTCCTTAGTGATTACTCTCTCCCAATCCCACTGGTCGACGTAGAGAGAATGGAGGTTGTCCAAATCCTCGTCGGCACGAATGGCATTCATGTCTGTATATAGTCCGTATCCGTTTTCGATTCCGTATTCAGCCAGAGTGAGTCTTTTCCACTTGGCAAGCGAATGTACCACCTCGGCCTTGGCATCGCCAAGCGCCTTGATAGGAAAAGTAACAGCTCTCTCAACTCCGTTAAGATCGTCGTTAATGCCTAGTCCTTTTAGCACAAACAGAGGAGCTGTAACGCGACGCAGGCGTAGCTCTGTAGAAAGGTTCATCTGAAAGAAGTCCTTAATCTTCTTTATACCCTGCTCTGTTTGTTTGATGTCGAGCAGTGACTTATAGTCAGCTGGTTTAATAATACTCATTTTAAATTTCTTTTGTCGCTCTTCGTTTTAGCGTTGCAAAGATAAGTATTATTTATCAAAATGACGCAAATTCTTTAATTATTTTTCACAATTCACACAAATAACATTATAGATATTACATTTTATCACATCATTACCATTCTATAGGTGTTTCACCATGCTCTAAAAGGTAACTATTTGCTTTCGAAAAGTGAGAATTGCCAAAAAATCCGCGATAAGCAGACAGCGGCGACGGGTGCGGAGATGTCAGCACCAAGTGACGAGTACGGTCGACAAATGCACCTTTCTTCTGCGCCGGAGAACCCCAGAAGATGAACACAAGGTTCTGTCTCTGCGAGTTAAGAAGCGAGATTACGGCATCAGTAAAAGTCTCCCACCCTCTTCCAGCATGAGAGAAAGCCTGATGCTCGCGAACCGTAAGCGTTGTGTTGAGAAGCAGAACGCCCTGCTGCGCCCATCGGGTAAGATTACCCGACTGTGGAACAGGCTTGCCCGTATCGTTGCTTACTTCCTTGAAGATATTCTGTAAAGATGGAGGAAACGGAACGCCATCGTTAACCGAGAAGCACAAGCCGTGAGCCTGTCCCGGTCCGTGATAAGGGTCCTGACCAAGAATCACGACCTTCACTTTGTCGAACGGACAAAGGTTGAAGGCGTTGAAAATAAGGTTTCCCGGCGGATAGATACGATATTGCGCATACTCCTGCTTAACGAAGTTTACCAACTCGCCGAAATACGGTTTCTCGAACTCTGCGGCAAGATGCTGCTTCCACGAATCCTCTATCTTTACATCCATAATTTCAATTATTTGTTATACTGCTTGCACACTTTTTTGTTTACCGCCTTCTTCAGCGCAGGAATTTTCTTTACTATTTCCTGAACAGCAAGATTTGCCACCTTGTGAGCTCCCCAGACATTTAGATGAGTGTTGTCCTGACGACCATTCGGGCAAGCCTCGCAAGTATTTGGCTCAATCCACATGTAAACTTTTTTCGAGCCTTCGCGACCAAGCGACTGAACAAAATCGTGTGTCAATTTGTTATGGTCGATGAAGACGACACCGAGTTCTTTTGCCACATTTCGCGGACTGTCGAGGTATGCTCCGTGAGTATCGATGAGCGTATCGCCCTCTACGATGTCATCAGCCTTTGCCTTGCGATAATCGTCGTTGGCAACGGCGTTCTTGTTGTGTCCGAAATTTCGGCGGACAATAGAGTTGAAGAGAACAGGAATCGCCCCCTTCTCCTTTGCCTCGACTGCAAACTTGCGAAGGTTGGCGTCGAAAGTTGTTCCCGGGTCGGTATGACGGTCCTCCTTCGGTTTCTCGTCGTTGTGTCCAAACTGAATAAAGACGTAATCGCCCGGCTTAATATTCTTCAGAACCTCATCCCATCTGCCTTCGTTGATGAAACTTTTGCTGCTTCGACCGTTCACAGCATAGTTCTTTACAACCACCTTGTCGGGATTGAAGAACTCACCCAGAACCTGTCCCCAGCCACGCTCCTGATTGCCCTTGTCGAGCGGTTTGTTTGCCATCGTAGAGTCGCCGATGGTATGGATTGTCACAACATCATCTTTTGTAGCCGAGACAAAGACGAACAATGCCGCTACAACGCACATTAGCGCAATAAACTTTAGTTTCATATGTTTTAATATTTAGTTAGTATTCAATCTTTATTTCGATGCCTGCCTCGGAACATTCGGACCCCATCGGCGGATTTTCCTTGTCGATAGTGAGTTCGATGCTCGTTATCTGCGGAAATTCGCTCTTGATGCGGTTTGCGATGCGTCCGCCAACATGCTCGAGGAGCTTAGACGGAACAGCCATCTCTTGTCTTACGATTTCGAAAATATCGGCATAGCTTATCGTTCCTGCCAGATTGTCGGTCTGCATAGCCTCGGAAAAATCGTAGCCTATTTTCAGGCTGACGTAGAAATACGCGCCTGTGAGCTGCTCTTGCGGCAAAACTCCGTGGCGAGCAAATATCTTTATCTTGTTAAGATGTACAAAAGTCTTCATTTCCATTGCTTTATCTTATTTCTCCACATTCCTTGCAAATTAGATTTCCATCTTGATAAACAAGCGACTCGCTTCCGCAGTTTGGACACATCACGCCCTTCGCTTCTGTTCCGTTTACGACGTACTTCTTGAGAGCCTGCTTAACACCGTTCTTCCATGTGTTGATGCTCTCGCTTTCGAGCTGAAGAGAGCCGACGAGCTTTATTACATAATGCGTAGGCATTCGGTATCGGAGCACGCCGCTGATAAGCTTGGCATAGTTCCAATATTCCTTGTTGAACTTCTCGCTCAAGCCCTCGACTGTTGTCTTGTAGCCGCGCTTGTTCTGAAACTGAAAATCGTATCGTTTTGTGCCGTCGGGCAGAACGTTCTTTATGATTTTTCCTTTGGTTACTGATTTTGGCAGAACGATGCCTTCCTCATCATCTTGCAAGCCTGTGAATATCTCGTAAGGATAGCCGTCGAGCAATCCGACGAAAGCCACCCATTTTTCCTTATTGTTCTGGAAGCGAACGACATCACATTCGAGCGACTGCGGACGAACCTCGGTTATTATAGGCTGCTTGAAAACGACCGAATCCTTAGCCATCGGTTCTGTTTCATCATTCTTCTCGCAACGCACATTACAAACCCAGCAACCGTTGCGCCAAGCCTCGATATAAAGTTTGCTTGCCAGACTTTCGTCAGCCTTTGCAGAAAGCATGATGTCGACAGCCACGGCATGGTCCGACCACTTCTGCAACTCTCCATAGAGCTTGAGCTTTGCCATGCCATCGTTGCCCTCACGTTGCTGGATGACTGGCAGATGCGCCAGCGTTGCAAGACTTTTCTTTTCGGAGCGAACTGATGCCAAACAAGATATGTTTCGTCTGCCAGACTTCTGCATCTCGGCAAACATAGAAGCATCGGCATCTTTTATGCGATTTATGAAGGCATTTTCAGCCTCCTTCTCGCTGTTATATATGCCGAATGTGCCACGCTCTTTTGCGAGCTGAACCGATGAGGAATAAACCGACAAGGCAAGGTTGCGGTAAACACCATAAAGAAATTCGGCAGCATCGTGCGAACCGTTGCGGAGATTCAACGCCGCCACAGCCTCGTCCTCACCCAGCAAGCCGATGCCCGTTCGGCGTATGAGTTTCGTCTTTTCGTATATTTTCTCCCAGAGTCGTTTTTCGGTATATTTAACCTCGTCGCTCTCCGGGTCTTCGTCTATTTTCTCAAGGATATGCTCTATCTTTTCGAGTTCAAGATCCACGATGTCGTCCATTATCCTTTGGGCGATTCGTGCATGACGGTCGAAAAGTTCGTAGTCGAACGATGCCGACGACGAGAACGGATTCTGAACGTACGAATACAGATTCATCACGAGTAATCGGCACGAATCGTACGCACTCAGCTGAATCTCGCCCGACGGATTGGTACAAATGCTTCTGCACTCGTCGTAGCAGTCAGATACGCTTTCGCGCGTAATTCTGTCCCAGAAAAGGATTTCGGGCTGAGCACTTCGCATCACATTGTGCATCATAATCTGCCACAAATCAGTAGCCTCGATATGCTGCTTTACGACCGGAGTCTGCGCATCGAGCGGAAACTGCTGGGCATACTGGCGATTATTGATTACCGCCTTCATAAACTCATCATCAATCTTCACAGCCACGTTCGTAGCGGCGTTTTTCATGCCGATGAACGCCTCAACCTCGGGATGGCGGACAGACAGCGAAAGCACGAGCGAGCCTTCGGGAGCTATCTCGTGCGCCGTGTTTGAATATCGCTCCATAAACGGAACAAGTCCGATGGAAGTCAGGTTGGATGTCTTGACGGCATAGCCTTTGGGACGAAGCTGGCTGAGGTCGTGCCCCACTCCGCCGCGACGTTTCAAGAGCTGAACCTGCTCCTCGTCGATGTGCATAATTGCTCCGTATGAATCAGACGAGCCTTTAAGTCCGATGGCAAAGCAGCTCGACAACGACTCGGCAACATAGTTATTGCCGATGCCCGACATCAGTCGCGATTCAGGAATAAGATATCTGAAATGTTCGAGCAGGCCGAAAATCTCGCTCTCATCAACAGGATTAGGATAGCGAGCCTCCACTCTGGCGATTTCCTTCGCCATGCGCCTGTGCATCTCGTCGGGCGTTAGTTCGCACACGTTTCCGTCCGAATCCTTCAGGGCGTATTTCTTCACCCAGACCTCGGATGCGACATTGTCTCCGCCGAAATATTTCAGGGCAGCAGCAAAAGCCTCGTCAAATGTAAGTGTTTTAGCCACAATCTTAGTTCTTTTGATTAGAGTTCTGCAAAATTACAAAAAAATGTGCTAATTTTGTGCTCTAAACAATCAAAACAATTTATGGATAGCATAAAAAACAGACGTTCAATACGCAAGTATTCGGACAAAGATATTGAGGCTTCTCTGCTGAACGAGATTATCGCGGAGGCTATGCAGACTCCAACGATGGGAAATATGCAGCTCTACAGCGTTGTAGTGAGCCGAAGCAAGGAGATTAAAGAGCAGTTGGCACCAGCGCACTTCAACCAGCCAATGGTTACTGGCGCACCTGTGGTTCTGACATTCTGCGCCGACTTCAACCGCTTTACAAAATGGTGCGAGCAGCGCAACGCCGATGCCGGATACGACAACTTCCTGTCGTTCATGAATGCCGTTCAGGACACTCTCCTGTTTGCCCAGACAGTCACCGTGCTTGCCGAGGCTGCCGGACTTGGCACATGCTATCTCGGCACAACGGTATACATGCCCGAAACCATCTCGAAGGTGCTGAATCTGCCGAAGCTCGTAGTGCCAATAGCAACCATCACCGTTGGATATCCAGCCGAAGATGCAAAGAAGAGCGACCGTCTTCCTGTCGAAGCCATCATGCACGAGGAGACATATCACGACTACTCAGCCGAGCAGATTGACCAGATTTATTCGGCTAAAGAGGCTCTCGAAGAGAACAAGGAGTTTGTAAGAATAAACAAGAAAGAGAATCTCGCTCAGGTGTTTACCGATTGCCGATACACTCGCAAGAACAACGAGGCTCTCTCAAAGACTCTCTGGGATTTTGTAAAGAAACAAGGTTTCTGAAAGAACACTCGGAAATAAAAAGAAATCAACCGTTTCATCATCTTCTGAATGAATGAAACGGTTGATTTCGTTTATATCTATCTCTGCTTCACCAGAGCCTCAATTTCCTGCATATCCTTCTGCAACTGCTTGTCGTTTTCGAGCAAGCCCGAGATTATCTTCGTTGCATGAAGCACGGTTGCGTGGTTTCGCTTTCCAATCATCGTACCGATGCGCGACAGAGAGGTGTCGGTGTACTTCTGCGAAAGATACATGGCAATCTGACGAATCTGAACCACCTTCTGCTTTCGGCTTGGAGTCTGAATCTCCTTCGGCTCGATGTTGTAGTACGAACAAACCTTCGTGATTATGTCGTCTACGGTTATCGGCTTGTTCGAGAGAGTTGCAATCTGATGCACAAGATTCTCAGCCATCGTCAGGTCTGGGTCGCGATTAAACACGGCAGCACGCGCCATAAGCGATGTGATGATGCCTTCCAAATCGCGCACGCTCTCGTCAACATTCTCGGCGATATAATTGATTACCTCTTCCGGGAAATGCAATCCGTCGCGATGAACCTTGCTGTGGATAACTTCCTTTCGCAGAGCAACGTCGGGACGCGAAATCTCAGCCAGCAATCCCCACTTGAAACGCGACAAAAGTCGGTCTGTCATGCCCTGCAACTTTACCGGCGGACGGTCGCAAGTAAGAATCAGCTGCTTTCTGTTCTGATGCAGATAGTTGAAGATGTGGAAGAACGTATCCTGCGTCTTCACAAGCGACGCAGAGGCAAACTCCTGAACATCATCAAGAATCAGCACGTCAATACTCTGATAAAAGTTTATGAAGTTATTGAAAGTATTGTTTCTTACAGAATCGGTATATTGAACCTGAAACTCGTGCGCAGCAACATAGAGCACACGTTTCTCGGGATATCGTTCCTTAATCTTTATACCAATGGCATTGGCAAGATGCGTCTTTCCCACTCCCGGAGGACCGTAAAGGAACAACGGGTTGAACGCCGTATCGGCAGGACGCTCGGCAATAGCCTCGCCGGCCGAACGAGGCAGTTTGTTACAACCTCCAACGATGAAATTCTCGAAATTGTAGTTTGGGTTAAGACGCGGATCGAGCGGACGAAGCACAGGCTTCTCGTTCGGATTCGTAATCTCAGGCTTCTTAAGTTCCTCTTTGAAGACAGTACGCTTTGTTGCCTCCACATCGACAGTAAGGTTGTTCTTCTTGTCGGCAAGGACGCGATATTCAAGCTTTGTTCCCTTTCCAAAGACTTTCTGGATGGCAAAGCGCAACAGGTCGAGATGATCAGCTTCGATACGTTCAACTACGAAGTGACTCGGCGCACTAAGAATAAGCTCGCCGTTAGAATATTCTATGGGTTGTATGGCTCCGAACCAAGTGGTGAACTCGCGTTCAGGGGTATTGTTCCGGATAATGCCAAGACATTGTTCCCACATCTGTTTTACATCAAAGTTGCTCATCTGTTAATGCACTTTTTAATCTACAAGTTTGTTCGAGTTTGCAAAAATACAAAAAAATCCCGCACTTTTACAATTCAGGTGCGGGATTTTTATCTTTTAACCGAGTAA
Organism: Bacteroidaceae bacterium; assembly: GCA_045111775.1. Lineage (GTDB taxonomy): Bacteria > Bacteroidota > Bacteroidia > Bacteroidales > Bacteroidaceae > Ga6A1. The sequence goes on from JBGUGY010000099.1 coordinate 8,166, forward strand.
GTTTTTACTCAGACTTTTTCTTATCGCTCTTTCCCCAGACAGAGAAGTGAACGTAACGCTTAGGATTTTCCTGCAAATCTTTCATCAGACTGGCGGCGTTTGCCGTTGCTGCATTCAGATTGTCGTAAATCGATCTGTCGTTAAGCATCAGACCGATATTGTTGTCCTTGCTGTTCATCTTCTTGTTCAAGTCGTCAGTCATAGTCTGAACGTTGGCAAGAGTTGCGTCTACACCTGCAAGAGTCTTCTGTACGTCAAGTTCTTTTAGTTTCGCACTTGTCTCTTCAAAGTTTCCTGCTATCACATTTAGCTTCTTTGTCAGTTGCGGAATGTCGCCAGCCATAAGTCTGTTAAGCTGCTGAGTTGTAACATCGAGGTTGGCAGTAATTCTTTCGGCATTGTGCAAAGTGCCGGCCAACGCAGGATCAGCGAGCAGAGTATTAACAGAAGCAAGTATCGAGTCGAGTTTAGGCAACAGAGCCTGAATTTCGGGAACCATGTTGGCAGCCGCACCAAGAGCGCCGGCATTTACGCCACCTTTGATAGTGTCGCCTGGCTCGCATTTTTCGCGAGGGTTTGTGGCGAGCAGCAGATTCATCTTTACAGTTCCCAACATCTCGGTTACAAGTTCGGCGGTTGTTCCCTTCGGAATTCGCATGTCCTTGTCAACCTCAATCTCGACAATCACGTTGCCGGGATGCTCGTAGTCGTAGTTGATAGCTCGGACGATACCTATGCTATAACCGTCGGCATAAACCGGACTCGAAGCAGTTAAACCCTGAATGTTCTCAAAGGCAACGTAATAGAAGTTACTCGACTTGAATACGTTTATGCCCTTCAGGAAATTTATTCCTACGAACATTATAACAACAGCAGCTATGGCTGTGATAGCAATCTTTACCTCTTTTGCAGATGATTTCATTTTCGTTTTTATACCTTATTATTTCAGAAGAGCCTTAGCTTCAGCAACCGGAATCTTCTTACCATTGTGGAATGCAATGATAAATGCTCCCGGAACCTTGGCGTTAGCCTCAGTTCTCAACTTCTGGATTTCATCAAAGTTTGAAGTTTCACCGTAAGTATACTTATACATACCGCCTTCCTTATAATAAGAGACACCAGTAAGTCCGAACTTAGTATCGGCATTGCTGATTGGTGCGCTTACAGCACCAAGCTGAACCTTGAATACAGGCTTAGAACCAGAAGCAGCAGGCTTAGCAGCTGGCTTAGCTGGAGTTGCAGCAGGAGCGGCAGCGGCTGGCTTGGCAGCAGGTGCAGGTGTTGCGGCAGGAGCAGGAGTAGCTGGTTTAGCTGGTGCTGGTGCAGCAGGTTTTGCAGGAGCTGGAGCGGCTGGCTCTGGAGTTGCAGGTGCAGCAGGAGCTGGTGCTGGTGTTGGTGTTGGAGTTGGCTCGGCAACAGGTGCGGCTGGCTTAGCAGGTGCTGGAGCAGCAGGAGCGGCTGGAGCTGGAGCAACAGGAGCCTCAGGAGCAGCAACTACGGCAGGTGCAGCTGGTGCAGCAGGAGCAGGCTCTTCAACAACGGCTGGAGCGGCTGGTGCTGGTGCGCCCGGAGCATTTGGATTAACCGGAGCAGCAACAACAACTGGAGCAGCAGGTGCAGCAGCAGGAGCTACGGCAGGCTCTGACGCTGTTGCTGTAACAGTAGGAACGCTGCCTACGATTGCATCGTCGTTACTTGATATTGTAGCAGTCTTGATACGACCGTCGTTGTTGTGACGATAGTTAAGGAATGCCTCGTAGATACTCTTTGACATATTTGAG
>JBGUGY010000100.1:0-2352 GCA_045111775.1 Bacteroidaceae bacterium
GGCTTTCGGATTTGACCTTACTCCGCATATCGTATTCGGAAAGGAAAACCGACTCGAAGTCTTTACCGACAATGACTGGAAATACAAGGAGAAAAGCACACGCAGTTCATTCCAATGGAACGACAAAAACTTCAACGCCAACTATGGCGGACTTCCTAAACACGTCCGTATCCATGTGCTCGACAAGGTTTATCAAACGCTTCCGCTGTATTCAAGTTTAGGAACGGTGGGCACATACGTCTATGCCCGTGGAATAGATGTTGATAGCCGTAAGGCTGATATCTGTGTAGAGTCCGAGGTTATGAACGAGACCGATTCGGATATGCCTGTAAAACTTGTATGCGAGGTTTACGACAAAGGCAGAATGATAAAGTCATTCTCTACGGCAGGCAGGATTGCCAAGAACTCAAAGGCAGTGTTAAAAGCCGAATCGCCCGTTGCAAATCTAAATTTCTGGAGTTGGGGATACGGCTATCTTTATGATGTAAAGACGAAGATTGTGTCGGAAAAAGGAGCAGTTCTCGATGAGCAGACAATAAGCACCGGCTTTAGGAAAACCGATTTCCATGATGGAATAACATGGCTGAATAATCGTGCAATAATGGTTCATGGTTTTGCCCAGCGCACAAGTAACGAGTGGCCGGGTGTTGGAATGAGTGTTCCGGCATGGCTCAGCGATTACAGCAATTCGCTCATGGTTCGTAGTGGCGGAAACCTTGTCAGGTGGATGCACGTTTGTCCTTGGAAGCAAGATGTTGAATCGTGCGACCGCGTTGGACTTATGCAGGCCATGCCGGCAGGCGATGCCGAGAAAGATGTTTCCGACCGCAGATGGGAACATCGTATTGAACTGATGAAAGATGCAATTGTCTACAATCGCAACAATCCAAGCATCATATTCTATGAATGCGGAAACAAGGGCATCAGCGAGGAACACATGAAACAGATGCTTGAAATTCGCAACCAGTTCGACCCTAATGGCGGTCGTGCCATAGGTTCGCGCGAGATGCTCAGCAACAAGACCGTTGCCGAATATGGCGGCGAGATGCTATATATAAACAAAAGTGCTACAAAGCCAGTCTGGGCAATGGAATACTGTCGTGACGAAGGGCTTCGCCGGTATTGGGACGACTGGAGTTTCCCTTATCATAAAAACGGCGACGGACCTCTCTATCGAAACGCCAATGCATCGGCATATAATCTTAACCAAGACCAACTTGCCGTTGAGCATGTGCGCCGTTGGTACGATTACTGGCTCGAACGTCCCGGAACAGGCGAGAGGGTGAGCAACGGCGGCGTAAAAATAATCTTCTCCGACACAAATACGCACAACCGTGGCGAGAGTAACTATCGTACAAGCGGAATAGTAGATGCCATGCGTTTGCCAAAGGATTCGTATTACGCTCATCAGGTTATGTGGAACGGATGGATTACGCCAGACAGCAGTCAGACCTATATAATGGGACATTGGAACTATCAGACAGAAACCGTAAAGCCTGTGTATGTTGTTAGCGATGCTCCATCGGTAAAACTCTTTGTCAATGGCAGGGAGATTGAAGGCGGCAGAAACGATTATCATTTCTTATATACATTCGATAATGTGAAGTTTGAGGCTGGCGAGATTAAGGCGGTTTCTTACGATGAGGCCGGACGCGAACTTTCATCATACAGTCTGAAAACTGCAGGCAAACCGCATCATATTCGTCTCACCACCATGACCGATGCGCGTGGCTTCAAGGCTGATGGGGCAGATATGGCTATGATTGAGGTTGAGGTTGTTGACAAAGACGGAAACCGCTGTCCGCTTGCAAACAATAAGATCCGTTTCAGTCTGAAAGGGGCGGCTGAGTGGTGTGGAGGCTTGGCTAAAGACTCGCTTGGAACAAACTGTGTAGGCTCTCAGATTCTTCCTGTTGAATGTGGCGTGAATCGTGTGCTTTTGCGTAGCACGACAAATCCGGGCAGGATAGTTGTCTCTGCTGATGCCGACGGACTTGGCAAGGCTTCGTGTGTATTGAAGACTGTCAAGCCAACAGATGGCTTATCAAGTAGTGCTTCGGCTATGACTCTTACAACCGATAACAAGAGCACAACCGTTCCGTTTACGATGCTGCGTGGCGAAACTCCTTCTACGCCTTCTTATAGACAGATATTCCGTACTGTAAAGATTGCCGATGTTGTAGCCGGATGCAGTCAGAGCACGGCGCGATATAGTATCGACGACAACGAGGAGACAGAATGGAAGAACGACGGATCATCTTCAACGGCATGGGTAACATACAAATTTGCAAAGCCCGAAGTCGTCAGACAGATGGTTGCTAAGTTCACAGGCTGGCGCAAACGCAAATATCC
>JBGUGY010000101.1:0-6939 GCA_045111775.1 Bacteroidaceae bacterium
GGCATACAACCTGAAACTCCGCTCGTTCCCAAACAACATCCTCGCCGGAATGTTCGGATTCGAGAAGAAGAGCAAGTTCGAGGCTGAGGCTGGCAGCGAGAAAGCACCCGAAGTGAAATTCTAAAAAAAGATAGAAGAACAAATTAACATAAACTTATAATGGACAGCAATCAGAGATACATGATGCGTGGCGTAAGCGCGGCGAAAGAAGACGTGCACAACGCCATCAAGAACATTGACAAAGGCATTTTTCCACAGGCATTCTGCAAAATCATTCCCGATATTCTGGGAGGCGACCCTGAATACTGCAACATAATGCATGCCGACGGAGCAGGAACAAAGTCGAGCCTTGCCTACATGTACTGGAAGGAAACCGGCGACCTGTCGGTGTGGAAAGGCATTGCACAAGATGCCCTCATTATGAACACCGACGACCTTCTTTGCGTGGGAGCCGTTGACAACATTCTGGTTTCATCTACCATTGGCCGCAACAAGATGCTCATTCCGGGCGAGGTTATCTCTGCCATCATCAACGGAACAGACGAACTATTGCAGCAGATGCGCGACATGGGCGTTGGCATCTACGCAACCGGCGGCGAGACTGCCGACGTGGGCGACCTTGTACGCACCATCATCGTTGATTCGACTGTTACATGCCGCATGAAGAGAAGCGACGTGATAAACAACGCAAACATCCGTCCGGGCGACGTAATCGTAGGACTTTCATCATGCGGACAGGCTACATACGAGAAAGAATACAACGGCGGAATGGGTTCGAACGGACTCACAAGCGCGCGTCACGACGTGTTTGCCAAGTATCTTGCCGAGAAATATCCAGAGAGCTACGACAAGGCAGTTCCTGAAGAGCTCGTGTACAGCGGAAGCTACAAACTGACAGACGAGGTTGAAGGCTCGCCGATAAACGCAGGCAAGCTCGTCCTCTCTCCTACCCGCACATACGCGCCTGTTGTTAAGAAGATGCTCGACGAGATGCGTCCACAGATTCACGGTATGGTTCACTGCACCGGCGGAGCACAGACAAAGGTTCTGCACTTCGTAGGCGACAACTGCAAGGTAGTGAAAGACAACATGTTCCCGGTTCCACCATTGTTCAAGGCTATCATCAAGGAGAGCGGAACAGACTATGCCGAGGCATACAAAGTGTTCAACATGGGACACCGACTCGAAGTCTACGTCAGCCCAGAAGATGCACAGAAGGTTGTCGACATCAGCAAGAGCTTCAACATCGACGCTCAGATTGTCGGCCACATCGAAGAAGGCAAAAAATCGCTCACAATCAAGAGCGAGTTCGGCGAATTCAACTACTAAAAATGACAATATGCTGTTTCCTTCTGAAAAAACGGGAAACAGCATTTTTTCTTCGATAAAACAAATTTATTGCTGGATAATTATTCAGATTTTAATCTTTTCACTAACTTTGCAGCCGCAAAAATCAAAAACAGATGGATTGGTTAACAAAATTATTTTTAGAACCTGAGTCTATTGCACATATCGTGCTGCTCTACGCACTCGTTATTACAATAGGAGTGTACTTGGGAAAAATCAAAGTCTGTGGAATCTCACTTGGAGTTACGTTCGTACTTTTTGCCGGAATCATAGCCGGCCACTTCGGCATGACCGGAACGCTTACGACGCTCAACTTCATTCAGGATTTCGGACTTATTCTTTTCGTGTACTGCATAGGACTTCAAGTAGGTCCTTCGTTCTTCTCTTCCTTCAAGGAAGGAGGCGTATCGATGAACCTGATAGCAGTCGGAATCATCGCCCTCGACATCGTTGTGATGCTGTTGTTCTACTGGTTCGGCTTTGAGCACACCGGCGAGAACCTTGCAATGATGGTTGGCGTGCTTTGCGGAGCCGTAACCAACACTCCGGGACTTGGTGCCGCAAACGAGGCTCTGTCGCAGATTGCAGCCTCAACAGGCAAGTCTGCACCTCAGATTGCATCGGCATACGCTTGTGCATATCCTCTTGCCGTTGTGGGTATGATTGGCTGTCTTATCGCGCTGAAGTTCATTCTTCGCGTTAACACCGAGAAAGAAGAGAACGAGCTTAACTCTGAAGAATCAGACCCTAAGAAGAAGCCTCACATGATGCATCTTGAGATGACAAACCCATCTCTCGACGGCAAGAAACTTGTTGAGGTCAAGAACTTTATGGGTCGTCAGTTCGTCATCTCACGCATCTTGCAGGACGGACATGTTTCTATTCCTAACAGAGACACCGTGTTCCACATGGGCGACCAGATGTTTGTTGTCTGTGCCGAGGACGATTACGAGCCAATCGTAGCCTTTATCGGAAAGGTTATCGAGGTTGACTGGGAGAAGCAGGATACTCCGATGGTGAGCCGCCGAATCCTTGTAACTCAGGAGAGCATCAACGGTAAAACTCTCGGACAGCTTCATTTGAGTTCTGTTTACGGCGTGAACGTTACTCGCGTTAACCGTGCCGGCATGAACATCTTTGCAAGCGACAACTTCCGCCTTCAGTTGGGCGACCGCGTTATGACTGTTGGTCCTGAGGATGCCGTTCAGCGCGTTGCAAACCTTCTTGGAAACTCGCTCCGCAAACTCGACCACCCAAATCTGGCAACAATCTTCGTTGGTATCTTCATCGGTATCATCTTCGGTATGATTCCTATTGCCATTCCGGGCATTCCAACTCCTGTGAAACTCGGTCTGGCTGGTGGTCCGCTGGTTATTGCAATCCTTATCGGTGCGTTCGGCTACAAGATTAAGCTGCCTGCATACACTACTATGAGTGCCAACCTTATGCTTCGCGAGATAGGCTTGGTTCTGTTCCTCGCAAGCGTCGGCATCAAGGCAGGAGCAACATTCGTCGATACCGTTCTTCAGGGCGACGGACTGAAATATGTAGCTTACGGATTCTTCATCACAATCATTCCTATTCTGATTATGGGAGTTATTGCACGCTGGAGATACAAGATGAACTACTTCACTCTGATTGGACTTATTGCAGGCTCGAATACCGACCCACCTGCATTGGCATACTCAAACTCAATTACATCGACAAGTGCTCCAGCCGTTGGATACTCAACTGTTTATCCGCTTGCCATGTTCTTGAGAATCGTAACTGCACAGATTATAATATTGCTTCTTTGCAGTTTGTAACAGAAATTTTTCATTTCTATAAGGCAATATTCACAAACGGGCTTTGCATTAAATGATGCAAGCCCGTTTTTCTTGTTAACAATTATTAACATTTTCTTAATGTTTTATAACATTTTTTATATTATTTTTGCGATGAGTTTTAATAATTATTTTATATAAGGGCTTCATCTACTAAAAAAATGTTTAGGATTACAACATATCTAATATTATTTTGCCTATTTATTCTTTCGTCATGCTCATCCGTAACACAAAATAACGAAACTGAGTTAAAGATAATATACACGACAGACACACATGGAAGCTTACTTCCATACGATTTTTTCAAACAAGAAACAGATTCGTGTTCTTTTGCAAACCTGAGCTCGTATGTAAAGAAACAAAGGCAAGAATATCCCGACAGGCTTATTTTGCTTGACGGCGGAGACCTTATTCAGGGTTCGCCAGATATGTATTACTATAACTATCAGGCAATCAGAAATACTCATCTGGCTTCGAGAGTGATGAACTATCTTGGATACGATGCCATGACACTCGGCAATCACGACTTTGAGCCGGGCGAGGCTGTTTATTACGATCATCTACCAATACAATGCAAGATGTCTCTGCTGGCGGCAAATGCCATAGACACACGCACAAACGAGCCTATGTTCAAACCATACACAATTATAGAGCGCGACGGATTCAAGATATGCGTATTCGGAATGATAACCGCCGACACAGAGCACTGGCTTCCAAGGATGCTGATTCCGAACCTAAGGTTCGACCCAATGATTGAGACGGCGCGCAAATGGCTTCCGGAGATTATAAAGAAAGAACAGCCCGACTATGTTATCGGAATGTTCCATGCCGGCAGCGAAATTGTAAACCGCACCGACAAGAACGGCATTGGCTACATGGACGGAAGCATTCCGGTGGCTATGTCGGTCAGAGGCATAGACATGCTTCTGATGGGACACGACCATGCCATAAGAAACGATTATCTGGTAAACGACTACGGCGACACCATTCCGGTGATGCAGCCAAACTCGCACGCCGACGAATTTGGAGAGATTAAACTCCATCTGAAGCGTAATCTTGACGGCACAGTAAAGAGCGATGTCAAGATGAAACGCCTAAAAACAAAGAATTTCCCTATTGACAAAGACTACGCCAAGGCTTTCCAAGGCGCGATAGATTCGGTGAACGCATACCTCGACCAGCCTCTCGGAAAGGTCAGCACCACGCTCGACGGTCTGGGCAGTCTGGTTGGACAGACAAACCTGATGGACCTCATCCACACCGTTCAACTTTCGGTTACCGAGGCGCAGATTTCGCTCACGAGTACGCTCTCAACCTTCAGCGACATAAACAAGGGAGCGATTACCATGCGTAACCTGTTCGACATGTACAAGTACGAAAATCAGGTTCACAAACTGTGGATGACGGGCAGAGACGTCAAGAACTTCCTCGAATACGGATATTCGCGCCAGTTTAACCAGATGACATCGGCCAACGACCATCTGCTAAGCTTCAGCGTAGACCACAACGGCAACGTGGAGGTAGACCACTTCGGTCCGAAACTGAAGACTCCTCAGTACAACTTCACTTCGGCCGCAGGAATCAACTACATCGTAGATGTTTCAAAGCCATACGGACAGCGAGTGGTGATAAAGAGTATGGCAGACGGCAGCAAGTTCGAGTTGGACAAACGCTACTACGTTGTGATGAACTCATATCAGGCAGCCGGTGGAGGAGGCTTCCTTACAAACGGTCTGGGATGGACGAAAGAGGACATCAAGTATCACACCATCACCGAATCGACCCTCGACATGAGATATTACATCGCATCATATATTAAGGAACACGGAACCATAGAGCCAACTAAAAACGGAGAGTGGAAGGTTGTGCCCGAAAATTGGTGGAAACAGAACAAGGAAAGAGACAAGAAGATTATGGAACCGTACCTTAAATAAGAAATTTATACCCACTAAACGTAAAAAACAGCATGTATAAGACCAAAATTCTAACACTTATCGCTGCGATGCTGGCACTTGTGTCGTGCCAGAACAACGAGGTGGATATATCCATCATCTACACCACCGACGTGTTTGGATTTATCTATCCATACGATTACCAGACCGACAACAACTCGCGCACGAGTCTGGCACACTTCATGACGCTGGTAAAAGAGCAGCGAAAAATCTACGGTGACGACCATTGTCTCGTCCTCGACAACGGCAACAAGGCAACCGGACAGAGTTCATTATTCTACTACAACTTTGTAGACACAAAGAACGAACCAATCTGCTACAAGGCAGAACGAATGATAGATTACGATGCCTGCGGAGTTGGATACCGCGACACGGAGATTTCGAGTTTCATTCATCACAGCAGATACACCCCCGAACATCAGCCGCCGTACATCTGTGCAAACCTCATCGACATAAAGACAGGCAAACCGCACTTCAAGCCATATTTCATAAAAGATTGCGACGGAGTGAAGATTGCCGTGCTTGCCATGACATCGCCTCAGGCTACAAGGTGGATTCCAAAAGAAGACCTTAGCAACCTTGAGTGCGAGGACATGATTGAGTGCGCGCAAAAGTGGATAAAAGTAATAAAGCAGCAGGAAAAGCCCGACCTCATAGTCGGTCTATTCAACTGCATGTCTGAATACAACCAGAACAACTACGACATCGACACATACAAGAATCCAAATGGCGGAGTGCCGGCAATTATTAGAGTACCAGGCTTCGACATCGCGCTGTTTGGCGGAAGCTCGATGAAAAACGAGCGCATCTTCAGAATTAAGAACGATGCCAACGAATACGTCCAGTGCATTCAACTTTCGCAGGCATGCTACTCTGCCGGAACGGTTCGCGTACATCTAAAGAAAGAAGGCAAGGGTTACATGAAGCGCATCTTCAGTTCAATCGTCAACCTAAAGATGTATGAGCCCGACGAGCAGTTCTGCGAGGCTTTCAAGAACTCGCACGACAGCATATACAATTGGTTCAACAAGCCTATCGGCTTCCTTCCTGACACTATTTTCGGCGACGACGGTCTGTACGGTCCTGACAAATACCGAAAACTGATAAACGACGTTCAGATGTGGGCAACAAAGGCTGACATCTCGCTTGCCGCAACAACAATCGCCCACGACACAATTCCGCCCGGCCCGGTAACAATGAAGCGAATATTCAAGATTTATCCCTACGAGAACAACGTGTGCATAATGAACATGATGGGCGAAGAAATAAGGCGATATCTCGAAGCTTCGGTAAACGAGCAGTATGAGCAGTACAAGAACAGCGACACGCCTCTGCTACGCGTTAAGCGCGACAGATTCGGGCACATTCTCTACACCGAGGACAGCAAGACGTATCTGATGTCAAAGCCCGACAATTTCTTCGCCGCCGGCGGAATAAAATACACCATCGACCTTTCAAAGCCCGAAGGAAGCCGTGTAAACATCATCTCGAAGACAGACGGCACTCCCTTCGACCTGAAGAATACATACAGCGTAGCGATAAACTCGTACGTTGCCCGAGGCGGCGACAACACTTTCGTGAACTGGCTGGGCTGGAACGACGAAACCATAAGAATACATGCAACACAAAGTCGCTCGGTAAGTATAAGGCAGTACATGCGCGAATACATTACATCGCACAAAGACACGCTGAAGGTAAACGACGACGAGAACTGGCACATTGAGCCTGTTGCATGGTGGAAAAATCAGAAGGAGCTCGAAAAGATAAGGCAAGACTTTGTATGGACAGCCACTTACAAGGCCATCAGAAGTCGCGAA
>JBGUGY010000102.1:0-7028 GCA_045111775.1 Bacteroidaceae bacterium
GGTTAGCAACGACATCAGTTCATGGCAGAACAGCCAGCCAAAGCGCGGCAGATACGTACGCCGCCACGGCAGAAGAGTTTGGGTGCCTTACAAGAACCAGCCGGCAACGGCAGCAAGCAAACGCAAAAGACGCGGCGGTAGCGGAGGAAACACAGCCTATCACAACATCTCGGGCGGCGAAACCCTAAGCAGCATAGCCAAGAAATACCACACAAGCGTAAAACATCTGCAAAAGATAAACGGCATAAAAGGAACAAACATTCGCTCGGGCGAAAAGATAAAGGTTAAATAACAAAAAAAGGAGTACCGATGGTGCTCCTTTTCTTTTTTTTATTACCTTTGTGAAATAAAAGGATAATACAATGGAAGAACTACATACAAATGCAGTCATTGATGAAGAAAAGATGATTGACGATGCGTTTCAGGAACTTCTGAACGACTATCTTGCTTCGCCTCACCGAAAGAAGGTTGAAATCATCACTAAGGCTTTTAACTTCGCGCGTCAGGCTCACAAGGGTGTGAGACGACTGTCGGGCGAGCCTTATATCATGCACCCTATCGCCGTTGCAAAAATTGCCTGCAACGAGATTGGACTCGGCTCTACATCAATATGCTCGGCTTTGTTGCACGATGTAGTCGAAGACACCGACTATACAGTAGAGGACATCGAAAACATCTTTGGTTCTAAAATAGCTCAGATTGTTGACGGTCTGACAAAAATCGCCGGAGGAATCTTTGGCGACCATGCGTCGGCTCAGGCAGAAAACTACAAGAAACTTCTGCTCACGATGAACGACGACATACGCGTTATCCTGATAAAGATTGCCGACCGTCTGCACAACATGCGCACGCTCGGCTCGCAGAAGCCCGAAAAGCAGTACAAGATTGCAGGCGAGACGATGTACATCTATGCACCGCTTGCCAACCGTCTTGGACTGAACGCAATAAAGACGGAACTCGAGGACTTGAGCTTCCGCTTTGAATATCCCGAAGAATACAAGAAGATAGAAGAAAAGCTTGCGTCTACACAGGCAAAGCGCGATTCTGTCTTCGAGGAATTTACCGCACCGATACGCGCCGCACTCGACAAATGGGGCATAAAATACACCATCAAGGCAAGAATAAAGTCGCCATACTCCATCTGGAACAAGATGCAGAACAAGCATGTATCGTTCGAGGAGATTTACGACATCCTTGCCGTGCGCATCATCTTCGAGCCTCTGAAAGAGGAACAGGAACTGAACGAGTGTTTCGACATCTACGTTGCCATAACCAAGATTTACAAGCCTCATCCCGACCGTCTGCGCGACTGGATTAGCCGTCCGAAAGCAAACGGATATCAGGCTCTGCATGTTACTCTCATGAGCCATCAGGGAGCATGGATTGAGTGCCAGATTAGAAGCAAGAAGATGGACGAAATTGCCGAGCAGGGCTTTGCCGCACACTGGAAGTACAAGGAAGGCACAACATCTGAAGGCGAGCTGGAGAAATGGCTGCACACCATCAAGGAGATTCTCGACAATCCGCAGCCCGACGCCATCGACTTCCTCGACACCATAAAGCTGAACCTGTATGCCTCTGAAATCTTCGTCTTCACTCCGAAAGGCGAGATAAAGACGATGCCGGCAGACTGTACCGCGCTCGACTTTGCATTCAGCATTCACACCTTCCTCGGAAGCCATTGCATCGGCGCAAAGGTCAATCACAAGCTCGTGCCAATAAGCCACAAGCTCCAGAGCGGCGACCAGGTAGAGATTCTCACATCAAAGTCGCAGCACATTCAGCCTTCGTGGATTACGTTCGTGTCTACCGCCAAGGCTAAGGCTAAGATTGAGGCTATCCTCCGAAAGGAGCGTCACGAGGCGCAGAAGAACGGCGAGGAAATATTCAAGCAGTTTGTTCAGGACAATGACCTGAACATTGCCGAGGTAAACATGCTCAACCTGCTCGACCTTCACAAACTCGAAACCGTAGACGAGCTATACTATCAGCTTGGACAGAACACCATCACACTCGGAAGCGAGGATGTGAACGCGCTTCATGGTCTGCCATCAGAAAAAGACCGCAAGTGGACACGCTACATCCCATTCTTCGGAGGAAAGAAGAAAGAAGGCAACGGCAAGAAAACTCAGCAAGGCAAAGAGCCTAAGAACGAGAACATCGCCGTAACAATAGAGAAAGGCAAACCGCTCATCCTCAACGAGGCTACGGTGGGCTCAAGATATATAATTGCCGAATGTTGCCATCCAATTCCGGGCGACGACGTGCTTGGATACTACAACGACAAGAACAGAGTGTACATACACAAGCGCCAGTGCAGCGTGGCATACAAGCTAAAGACAAGCTACGGAAACCGCATTCTGGCTGCGATGTGGCAGATGAACAACAACTCGCTGTTCTCTGCAACCATACAGATGCAGGGAATCGACGTTGTGGGACTTCTGAATTCGGTAACAAGCGTGCTCACAACCATGCAGGTGAACATAAACATGCTGCACGTTGAAACCAACGACGGAATTTTTGACTGCAAGGTAGAGATAAGCGTCCATAACACCAAGGAGATAAACGATGTTATAGACCGCCTGAAGCAGATAGAAAGTATAAAAGAAATTGCAAGAGTTTAGGTAAGATGGCCGAGTTGTTTTTTTATTACAAGCAGCTCGGCTTTTATGCTTTTAAGGCGTTCAAGAAGTTCGGTATTCTTTGCAACGCCCTCCTTGTTTCCCTTCAGGGCCTTCTTTGCGCCTTCGAGCGTCATGCCCTTCTCCTTTACAAGATGATATACGAGTTTAATCTGTTCAACGTTTTCCCGAGTGTACTGTCTCACGTTACGACTGCCCTTCTTAGGCGCGATATTCGGAAATTCCTTTTCCCAATAGCGCAGAAGAGTGTCTGTAACACCAAACATCTCAGCAACTTCCTTTATCGAGTAAAAGAGTTTATGATCTTTATTGGAATTTAGCGACATTTTTTTGTTTTTTACACAGAAGAAAACAATATTTTAAACAAATTTAAGGCAAAAATAATATAAACAAGTTATCTTTGCAAAGATTATTCAAGAATATTAACTTCATAACTATAAAATATGTTGACTGCAAAAGAAATCAGAGAGTCATACAAGAAATTCTTTGAGAGTAAGGGGCACCTGATTGTGCCTTCTGCACCTATGGTCATAAAAGATGACCCAACCCTTATGTTTACCAACGCAGGTATGAACCAGTTCAAGGACATCATCCTTGGCAACCACCCTGCAAAGAGCAAGCGATGCGCCGACTCACAGAAGTGTCTGCGCGTTAGCGGAAAGCACAACGACCTTGAGGAGGTAGGACACGATACCTACCACCACACAATGTTCGAGATGTTGGGCAACTGGAGCTTCGGCGACTACTTCAAGAAAGAAGCCATCGAATGGGCTTGGGAGTACTTGGTAGACGTACTGAAACTCGACCCAAAGGATTTGTACGCAACTGTTTTTGAAGGATCTGCCGAGGAAGGCTTGGAGCGCGACAACGAAGCCGCTGCCATCTGGGAGAAATTCCTTCCGAAAGACCACATCATAAACGGAAACAAGCACGATAACTTCTGGGAGATGGGCGACACAGGTCCTTGCGGTCCATGTTCCGAAATACATATCGACTCACGTTCAGAGGAGGAGAAGGCTAAGGTTCCAGGAGCACAGATGGTAAACAAAGACCATCCGCAGGTTATCGAGATATGGAACCTTGTGTTCATGCAGTACAACCGCAAGGCTGACCACTCACTCGAGCCACTTCCTGCAAAGGTTATCGATACAGGTATGGGATTCGAGCGTCTGGTGCGCACTCTTCAGGGCAAGACATCAAACTACGATACCGACGTATTCCAGCCAATCATCAAGGTTATTGCCGAGATGGCAGGCGTTGAGTACGGCAAGGACGAGAAGAAGGACATCGCAATGCGAGTTGTTGCCGACCACCTTCGCGCCATCGCATTCTCTATTGCCGACGGTCAGCTTCCAAGCAACGCAAAGGCAGGCTACGTTATTCGCCGAATCCTTCGCCGTGCCGTTCGCTACGGCTACACATTCCTCGGACAGAAGAAGGCATTCATGTACAAGCTTCTGCCTACCCTCATCGCAGAGATGGGCGACGCTTATCCAGAACTTCCTGCACAGAAGGAGATTATCTCTCGCGTAATGCAGGAGGAGGAAGAATCATTCCTTCGTACTCTTGAGACTGGTATCAAACTGCTCGACGGCGTTATCAGCGACACAAAGAAGGCTGGCAAGACCGAGATTGACGGTGTTCAGGCATTTACTTTGTTCGATACATTCGGTTTCCCTCTCGACCTTACAGAACTTATCTGCCGCGAGAACGGAATGACCGTTGACGAGAACTCGTTCAACGCCGAGATGCAGAAGCAGAAGGAGCGCGCCCGCAACGCCGCATCTGTAGAGACTGGCGACTGGGTTACTCTGAAAGAAGGCGAAACAGAATTCGTTGGATACGACTATACTGAATACGAATGTAACATTCTGCGCTACCGTCAAGTAACTCAGAAGAAGCAGACATTCTTCCAGATTGTTCTCGACAAGACTCCTTTCTACGCAGAAATGGGTGGTCAGGTTGGCGACAGCGGCGTTCTTTGCAGCGCAGACGAGACAATCGAGGTTATCGACACGAAGAAGGAGAACAACCTGCCAATACATATCGTAAAGAAGATGCCGGCTAACCCTAACGCACCTTTCATGGCTTGTGTAGATGGTGACCGTCGTCATGCAAGCGAGGCAAACCACACAGCTACTCACCTTCTCGACAAGGCTTTGCGCGAGGTTCTCGGCACACACGTTGAGCAGAAGGGTTCATACGTTTCGCCAGAGGCTCTGCGCTTCGACTTCTCTCACTTCCAGAAGGTTACAGACGAAGAACTTCGCGAGGTTGAGCGCAAGGTTAACGAGGCAATCAGAGAGAACATCAAACTCGAAGAGTTCCGCGACACACCTATCGAGGAGGCTAAGAAGCTCGGCGCAATCGCCCTCTTCGGCGAGAAGTACGGCGACAAGGTCCGCGTTGTAAAGTTCGGAGACTCTGTTGAGTTCTGCGGTGGTGTTCATGCATCTGCTACAGGCCGCATCGGAATGTTCAAGATTGTAAGCGAGAGTTCTGTTGCAGCAGGCGTGCGCCGTATCGAGGCTATCACCGGAAGCAAGGTTGAGGATTTGCTCTACAAGATTGAGGATACAATGAAGGACTTGCGTGCTTTGTTCAACAACGCACCAGACCTTACCGTTGCCATCAAGAAGTATATCGATGAGAATGCAGGCTTGAAGAAGCAGGTAGAGACATTCGTAAAGGAGAAAGCCGCTTCAGCAAAGCAGGAACTCATCAACAAGGCTGTAGACAAGAACGGAATCAAGGTTATCAGCGCAGTTCTTCCTTTGCCAGCCGATGCTGTGAAGGATCTTGCCTTCCAGATTCGTGCCGAGGTTGAGAACTCAGTATTTGCCGTAGGTAGCCTTTCTGACGGCAAGCCAATGCTTACAGTTGCTATCAGCGACAATCTTGTAAAGGAGAACGGTCTGAACGCTGGTCAGATGGTTCGCGAAGCAGCCAAGTTGATTCAGGGCGGCGGTGGCGGTCAGCCTCACTTCGCAACAGCCGGCGGTAAGAACGCCGATGGATTGCAGGACGCTGTAACAAAACTGGCTGAATTGGTTAAGTAACTTTTGTTTTTTCCATAAATGAGAAAGAGCCGTGGCAGACTTCAACGTTTGTCACGGCTCATCTCGTATCAGAGCACCTGCTCCTTTGCCCAGTTTACCAAAAATAGTTTTTCGGTTGCGCGGGTAAATGCGGTGTAAAGCCATCTGAAATAATCGGGCGTAAGCATCTCCTCGGTCATATAGCCTTGGTCAACATATACGCAGCTCCACTGTCCGCCCTGCGCCTTGTGGCACGTTACGGCATAGGCATATTTAATCTGAAGCGCATTAAAATACTCGCTCTTGCGCATTTCCTTCAATCTGTCGCTCTTCAGCGGAATGTCGTTATAATCCTCGAGCACAGCGTTGAATAGTTTTTCCTGCTCGTCGGGCGTGAGCGAGGGCGATTCGCTGCAAAGCGTGTCGAGAAGCACGGTGGCACTCAGTTCCTCGTTGTTACGGTCGGGCAGCTCAATCTCGACATCGGCAAAGCGGAAGCCGTACAAATCCCTCACCCTTCGGTATCTTCTCAGGATGGCAATCTCGCCGTTGGCTATGAAGTTATCCTTCTGAGTCCAGAAATAGTTGTTCTTGGCAATCATCAGCATATCGCCCGATGCGAGTTCGTCCTCGTAGTCGAGAACCGTCTTTCTTATTCCTTGATTATAGATGTTGGCACGCTTGTTTGAACGCGTTATCACAATGGTGTCGTCGAGTCCGTACTTGTGATAGTTCTCTGCCAGACTCTCAATAAGCTGGTCGCCGCGCACGTTTACGATGTCGGCAAAGCCCTCGAACTTTATTTTCGGAAGCGACATTCCGCCACCGTCGGCAACAATCTTCCTTAGGCGCGTTGCGTTCCACAGAATTCCGCCGCCGTTCTTCTGGCGCACAACATCGCTCAGCTCTGCGCTGTAGACCTGCAATCCGTACGAGCCTACGACATGAGCGTCGAGCGCAGGCGATTCGCTCTCGCCCACTGGCGGAAGCTGGGCAGTATCGCCCACCAGAAGCATCCGGCACGACTGACCGTTGTAGATATACTTTATCATATCGTCTAAAAGCGCGCCCGAGCCAAATTGCGACGTAGCAGACTGCGCCCGCGATATCATCGAAGCCTCATCAATGATGAACAGCGTATTCTTGTGCAGATTGTCGTTAAGCGAGAATCTTCCGCCGTCGGCATCGAGCACCTGCTGGCGGTAAATCTTGCGGTGAATTGTGAAAGCCGGGCGTTCGGCATGAAGGGCAAACACCTTCGCAGCCCTTCCTGTGGGAGCAAGAAGCATTACCCTTACGCCCATCGCCTCGAGCGCCTTTACGAGTGCCGAGATAAGCGTTGTCTTAC
>JBGUGY010000103.1:0-2821 GCA_045111775.1 Bacteroidaceae bacterium
AAGTAAAGTTCAAGAAATCAGCAAAAGGCGGAACTGAAGTTTACAAGACTAAGGGAATGCAAGTGATTGTAAACCAGCAGAAGAAAGCGGTTGAAATAAAAGACGCGTCGGGCAAGACTGTCTTCTGCGCCGACAATCACAGCATCGAACGAAACAGCTGCTTCGACTTCGAGACTTACACCTCGAAAGCCGAAATCAAGAACAAAGAAGGCGAATGTCTCTTCGGACTCGGACAATTCCAGGACGGTTACCTTAACCTACGCGGTCTACCAAGACGACTCACGCAAGTGAACACGCAAATAAGCATTCCGATGATTGTATCGAACAAGGGCTACGGACTCTTGTGGAACAACTACGGATTGACGGACTTCAATAAGCCCGAAAAATCAGTCAGACTCGAGAAGCAATCGGGCGAAGGCAGCGAGGAAACCGTGAACATAACGACCACAGAAGGCGGAAAGACAGAAAAGAGAAGAAACAACCTTTTCGGCGGCGAGATTGAGGTTGAGAGCGACGACGACTACGCTTTTCTGCTCGATGTGGGGCAGAACATGGCACGCCGCCACAATCTTTGCATCGACGGCGCGGAAGTGATAGAGATGCGCAACCTGTGGCTTCCGCCAACGGCTTCGGCAATAGTCAGTCTGAAGAAAGGCAGGCACAGACTCACAGCCGAGCTGTCGGACGGCGACAAGCCCGAAGTCTTCTTCGCCAAAGTCTCAGACAAGACAGTCTTTTCATCGCCAGTTTCGCAAGGCGCAGATTACACCGTTTTCGTTGGCAGTCCGGAGAAGGTCGTGAGCACCTTCCGAAAGGTATCGGGCAACACGCCGATGCTTCCGCTGTGGGCATTCGGATACATCCACTGCCGCGAACGCTTCCACTCGCAGAACGAGATTCTTGAGAACGCAAACCGATTCCGCAACGAAAACCTGCCAGCCGACGTGATTGTGCAGGACTGGCAATATTGGGGCGGCAACGGATGGAACTCAATGACGTTCGACTCAGCCAACTATCCCGACCCGAGACTTCTCACCGATTCGCTCCACCGCATGAATTTCAGGCTGATGCTCTCGGTATGGTCTAAGATTGACAAGAACTCGCTCGTGGGCAAGGAGATGGCGCAGAAAGGCTTCTACATTCCGCAAACCGACTGGATTGACTTCTTCAACCCCGAGGCTGCCGCCGAATACTGGAAGAATTTCTCGTCGCGACTGCTTCCGTTTGGCATCGACGCTTGGTGGCAAGATGCAACTGAGCCCGAGAACGACGACCTCAGAGGCAGAATGGTGGGCAACGGCAAGATTCACGGCGACGAATACCGCAACCTCTACCCTCTCTTGGTAAACAAAACCGTTTTCGAAGGATTGTCGGAAGATGCGCCTAACCAGCGCGCCATGATTCTTACGCGATGCGGATTCCCGGGCATTCAGCGATACAGCTCGGCGATGTGGTCGGGCGATGTGGGCAACAACTGGGAGACGCTGAAACGCCAGATTACTGCCGGACTTGGCATTCAGGCTGCCGGAATGCCGTGGTGGACCTACGATGCCGGCGGATTCTTCCGCCCTGCCAACCAATATTCCGACGAGGATTACAAGCAGCGCATGATGCGCTGGATTCAACTTTCTGTATATCTGCCGCTTATGCGCGTTCACGGATATATGTCCGACACCGAGCCTTGGCGTTATGGCAAGAAAGTTCAGGATTTAATAAACATCAGTCTGACAGAGCGTTACAGACTTCTGCCGTACATTTATTCGAATGCCGCCGAAGTCAGTTCCCTGGGTTCTGTGATGATGCGTCCGCTGGTTTTCGACTTCTGTAACGACAGCGAGGCGATGAAGGAGAAATACGAATTTATGTGTGGCAAATCGCTGCTCGTCTGCCCCGTAACCGAGCCGAATATCGAGCAGATGGACGTCTATCTGCCAGAGAACGAGGGCGGCTGGTTCGACTTCAGGACGAAAGACCAACTGCGCGGCGGACAGAAAACGAGCGTTAAGGTTTCTGAAGCTGCGATTCCAGTCTTTGCCAAGGGCGGAAGCATCGTTCCGTACGGCGAGCCAAAGCAGTTTGCCGCACAGAAATTAGCCGAGCCGCTCGAAATTATCGTCTTTCCGGGAGCAGATGCCGAATTTACGCTATACGAGGACGACGGTACATCGCTCGACTATCAGAAAGGCGGATTTTCGAAGATTGCCTTCGCTTGGAACGAAAACGCCAAGAGGCTGACAATCTCGAAGCGCGAAGGCTCTTTCGGCACAGACGAGGCGCGAAAGTTCAAGATTTCGGTCATCGGAAAAGACAGCCGCACGGTCGATTACAGCGGCAAGAAAATCATCATAGACTTCTGATTTTACAAGGCAACAACAAAAAGGGAGAATCCACAATCTGCGGACTCTCCCTTTTTTTGTTGTCTATGTTATACGTTAATTCGGGACAAGAAAACACCATTTTCCTTTATTCGGAAATGACGCTGAAAGCGTCTATTATTAGCATAACATACAGATAGTCTACTCTGTGATGTCTTACAAAAAAAACAACAAACTATGCGATGCATAAGTAAGAAATGTATAATTTCCCCCGAATTCGCGTATGTTATGGCTTACTCAACCGTAAAGCTGTAACTGTTTGGATATTTCACCTCGTAAGTAAATCTCAGAACCTTCTTCTCCTGTGGGGCAAGTTTCAGTTTCCATGTCAGTTTGCCCTTCTCGGCATCAATCTCGGCACCGCCCTTGTCGGTAACCTCAGACTTTATGTCGGAGAACTTTGGCAGCGGATACTGGTCGCACACCTCAACCTCTACTTCGGCATT
>JBGUGY010000104.1:0-3895 GCA_045111775.1 Bacteroidaceae bacterium
CGTCTATTCCGTTGTCGCCCTTGATGCCCTTGTATCTCCAGTGGGCTGCAAGACCTCGTTCGGCAATCTCGTCCATTCTTTCAGAACGGATTTGCACCTCAACCCACTTTCCTTGTGGTCCCATAACGGTTATGTGAAGACTCTCGTATCCGTTGCTCTTCGGAATTGAAAGCCAGTCGCGCAATCGTTTAGGGTTTGGCTGATACATATCCGTGATGATGGAGTAGACGAGCCAGCAATCCTGCTTTTCTTTTTCAACGGGAGAATCGAGTATGATTCGTATGGCAAACAAGTCGTACACGCCCTCGAAGGCGCATTTCTGTTTTTTCATTTTCTGCCATATCGAGTGGATGCTCTTCGTTCTTCCCTTCATGTGGAATTTCAGTCCGGCATCCTTCAGTTTTTTCTCGATTGGCAAGATGAATTCCGAAATATATTGGTCGCGTGCCTTTTTCGTAGCATTCAGTTTGTCCTTAATCATATAGTAGGCATCGTGCTCAAGATATTTCAGAGACAAATCCTCCAACTCCGACTTCAGAGTGTACAGACCGAGTTTGTGGGCGAGTGGGGCATAGAGGTACGCCGCTTCTTGTGCCACCTGTTTCTGCGCCGAAATGTTGTCGGTGTCGCGAATCTGCCTCATCAGATTTACTCTGCTGCCAATCAGAATAAGGATTACTCGCATATCCTCGGCAAACGACAGCAAGAGGTTTCTGAAGTTCTCGCTCTCGATTGTCGGCTTCTTTGAATAGAGTTCGTTTATCTTAATCAATCCCGAAATAATCCCGGCAACATCCTCTCCGAAATCGTTCTTTATCTGTTCGGTCGAAGTGGCATTGTACTGTACGCAGTCGTGCAGCATGATGCTCAGAACCGATGCTCGGCTCATGCCAATCTCAGATGCCACGATGATGGCAGTCTGCATATCCGAAATTATGGGGTTTAGTCCGAACTGGTCGCGTTTTATTCCGTTGTTTGATACGGCTTCTATCAGAATATCCTTTATTTTTGCACAATCGTCATGTCGTAATGTATCTTCCGACAGTTTTAGTAGTTGACGGTACAAGGTGAAAAGCATAACCTTTTCTTCGTTTGTGAAGAATGTGTTTTCGTTCATATCCTGTCTGTGTATAGTTTTATAGTTACAAAAATAAGTTTTTTTTTTGAAACATGGTGCAAATAAAATATATTTTTGTATTTTTGACGAATAAATTTTAATATCAACCTTTTAAATATACAAGTATGTTGACACTACAGGACAAGGAATTCCTTGCATCAAAGGGAATAACAGAAGAGCAGGTTGCTGCGCAGTTGAAGGATTTGGAGAGAGGCTTCCCATTTTTGAAACTGGCAGGCGCGGCCGAAGCTGGAAAGGGCATTGTGGTTTGTGATGATGCGGCTGTAAGCGGATATCTCGACACATGGAAAGAGTATAAAAAGAGCAACAGCGGAAAGATTTTCAAGTTTGTCCCAGCCAGCGGAGCGGCAAGCCGAATGTTCAAGAATCTCTTTGAGTTTGTAGATGCAGAATATGATGAACCTACATCGGATTTTGAAAAGAAATTCTTTGCAGAGATAAAGAAGTTCGCCTTCTACGATGCACTTGATAAGGCTTGTAAGAATACAAAAGGTAAGAATATCGATGAACTCGTTGCTGAAGGCTCGTATAAGGCAGTCGTGAGCACATTGCTCGACAAGGACGGTCTTAACTACGGACAGCTTCCGAAGGGACTCCTTCTTTTCCACTCATACGATGATGGCTCGCGTACTCCACTCGAGGAGCATCTGGTAGAAGGCGCGCTTTATGCCGCTGACGGCGCAGGAAATGTGAATGTGCATTTTACCGTAAGCCCTGAGCACAGAGCTATGTTCGAGAAACTCGTGGCAGAGAAGGTGAAGAAATACGAAGATAAGTTTGGCGTTAAGTACAATGTATCGTTCTCAGAGCAGAAGTCAAGTACCGATACGGTTGCCGGAACTATGGACAATCAGCCGTTCCGCACAAGCGATGGCAAGATTCTGTTCCGTCCGGGCGGTCACGGTGCTCTTATCGAGAATCTTAACGACCTCGATGCCGATGTTGTCTTCATCAAGAATATCGACAATCTTGTTCCTGATTGTTTGAAGGACGAGACCGTGAAGTACAAGATGGTTCTTGCTGGTCTGCTCGTTTCTTTGCAGAAGAGAGCGTTTGCATATCTTGAGAAACTCGACAGCGGAAACTATGCTCATGCTGACCTTGAGGAGATTATCCGCTTTGTTCAGCAGGAATTGTGCTGTCGCAATCCAAAGATAAAAGAGTTGGAAGATGCCGACCTCGTCATCTATCTGAAGGGCAAACTCAACAGACCGATGCGTGTGTGCGGAATGGTCAAGAATATCGGCGAGCCGGGCGGCGGTCCGTTCTTGGTTTACAATGCCGACGGAACGATATCTTTGCAGATACTTGAGAGTTCGCAGATTGACAAGAACAACAAGGAAAGCATGGAGATGTTCACAAAGGGAACTCACTTCAATCCGGTAGACCTAGTTTGCAGTCTGAAGAACTATAAGGGCGAGAAGTTCAATCTGCCTGAGTATGTTGACAAGAGCACAGGCTTCATTTCATATAAGTCAAAGAACGGCAAGGATTTGAAGGCTCTCGAACTTCCGGGATTGTGGAATGGTGCGATGAGCAACTGGAATACAGTGTTTGTTGAAGTTCCGCTTATCACCTTCAATCCGGTTAAGACCGTGAACGACTTGCTTCGTGAGCAGCATCAGAAGTAATCAAAGAAAAATAATCAATATATTCAACGTAAAATGAAAAAAATTCTGCTCCTGGGTTCAGGAGAGTTAGGTAAGGAGTTTGTAATTGCCTGCAAGCGCAAGGGACAGTATGTCATTGCTTGCGATTCGTATGCAAAAGCGCCAGCTATGCAGGTGGCTGACGAGTGTGAAGTTTTCTCGATGCTCGACGGAGAGGCTTTGGAGGCTGTAGTGCGCAAGCATAAGCCAGATGTTATTGTTCCTGAGATTGAGGCTATTCGTACCGAAAAGCTGTACGATTTCGAGAAGGAAGGAATACAGGTCGTTCCAAGTGCAAAGGCTGTAAACTTCACAATGAACCGAAAGGCAATCCGCGAGTTGGCTCATACTGAACTCGGATTGAAGACTGCCAACTATCGCTATGCCACAACTTTCGAAGAGTTGCAGGCTGCAGCGAACGAGGTGGGCTTCCCTTGCATCATCAAGCCGCTGATGTCATCGTCTGGTCACGGTCAGAGCAAGGTCGATTCTGCCGACGATTTGAAGAAGGCTTGGGACTATGCTTGCAGCGGTGCTCGTGGCGACCTTATGGAGGTTATCGTAGAGCAGTTCATCAAGTTCGACAGCGAGATCACTCTGCTTACCGTTACTCAGAAGAACGGCCCAACGCTTTTCTGCAATCCTATCGGACATGTGCAGAAGGGTGGTGACTATCGCGAGAGTTTCCAGCCGGCTGCAATCTCGCCAGAGCAGCTCGAAGAGGCTAAGCGCATGGCAGCTAAGGTTACCGAGGCACTTACAGGAGCAGGAGTTTGGGGCGTTGAGTTCTTCCTAAGCAACAAGGACGGCGTATTCTTCTCTGAGTTGAGTCCACGTCCGCACGATACGGGTATGGTTACGCTTGCTGGAACACAGAATCTCAGCGAGTTCGAACTTCATGCGAGAGCGGTGCTCGGACTTCCTATCCCATGCATCTCGCAGGAGCGTCAGGGTGTTAGTGCCGTAATTCTTTCTGAAATCGAGAAGAAAAATCCGGATTACGAAGGAATGGAAGATGTCTGCGCAGCAGAAAAGACTTATCTGCGCATCTTTGGCAAACCAGAGGCTCATGTTGGCAGACGAATGGGCGTTGTTGTATGCTGGGACG
>JBGUGY010000105.1:0-2706 GCA_045111775.1 Bacteroidaceae bacterium
TTTTGCGGCCTCACACCTTTATGTTTTAAGCACAACGTGCGAACTTCAGAAACATTTTATAACCGTAACCGAGATGCCTCGTCTGGGCTGGCAGATGAAAGCCGACCGCAACGGCGAGAAGCAGTCGGCATACGAGATTGAGGTTCGCAACGCCATCAACAAGAAATCAGTCTACAAAACAGGAAAGGTTACCTCGTCAAGCAGTCAGTTCATCAGGCTGAACACCGACAAAATATGCGCCGGAAACACTTACGAATGGCGCGTTCGAGTGTATGATGCCGACAACCAGCCTTCGGCGTGGAGCAAATATCAGATGTTCTGTTTCGCTCCTTCGTTCACCAGCCAAGCCACTTGGATTGCAGCAATGCGCAACGGCGATGCCCGCCTTCCCGAAGGCAGAATATATCAGGGCGCAGTTCTGAAGAAAGCCAAGGCTGAATGGGACAACAGCGACACGATGTCGGTACGCAGCATCTGTCTGCGCAAGGAATTCAGCGTTGGCAAGAAGATTGCCAAAGCCATTGTGCACGTCAGCGGACTGGGACAATACGTTATGAACATTAACGGAAAGCCCGTGGGTAACGACGAGTTTGCGCCTCTGTGGAGCGACTACGACAAGACCGTCTATTACAACACATTCGACGTGACTTCGCAACTAAGAGGCGGCGCAAATGCCATCGGCGTGATGCTTGGCAACGGCTTCTACAACGTTCAGGGCAGAGGCAGATACACAAAGCTTCAGGTGGCTTTCGGCGTTCCAACGCTGTGGCTGCAACTCGACATCGATTATTCCGACGGAACGCATCAGACCGTAAAGACCGATGCCACATGGAAATTTGCGCCGAGCGCAGTAACCTTCAACAGCATATACGGAGGCGAGAGCTACGATGCCCGACTTGAACAGAAGGGCTGGGACTGTCCGGGCTTTGACGCATCGGCATGGCGATATGCCGAACTGAACGAAGGTCCGAAGGGCGAACTCGTTCCGCAGCAGGCAAAGCCGGTAAGGATTATGGAACAGTTTTCTCCTGTGTCTTCTAAAAAACTGAATCCGAGCGACTTCGAAGCCATCAAGAAAATTCAGAAACGAATGCCCGACTCGAGCGCGGTTGTGCTCGACATTGGGCAGAATCTGGCAGGATTTCCGCAGATAACCGTAAGCGGAAAACGCGGTCAGAAAGTCTCGATATGGGTTGCCGAAGCCCTCACTCCCGAAGGAGCGATAAGTCAGCGGCAGACTGGACGTCAGCACTTCTACGAATACACGCTGAAGGGCGACGGACGCGAGACATGGCATCCGCATTTCTCTTACTACGGATTCAGATACATCCAGATTGAGGGCGCGGTTTTGAAGGGCGAGAAGAATGACAGGCATCTGCCGGTAATAGACGATGTGAAATCGTGCTTCATCTACAACTCGGCCGACGAGATTTCGTCGTTTGCCTGCTCCGACACGCTCTTTAACAAGGTTCACCGCCTTATTGAGCGCGCCGTGCGAAGCAATATGCAGAGCGTGTTTACCGACTGTCCGCACCGCGAGAAACTGGGCTGGCTTGAGCAGAACCACCTTAACGGTCCGGGACTCTACTACAACTACGACCTCACGGCTTACATGGCCAAGGAGATGCGCGACATAGCCGACTCTCAACAGCCCGACGGAATGGTGCCGACCATCGCACCGCTCTACACAATTTTCGCCGGCAAGGGCATCGACGACTTCGGAAACTCGCCCGAATGGGGCAGCGTGCTGATAATCATTCCGTTCCAGTATCGCGACGCATACGGCGATGACTCGCTAATACGCAAATACTACGCCAATATGGTTAGGTATATCGACTATCTTTCGTCGAGAGCCGACGGCGGAATCCTCTCGTTCGGCTTGGGCGACTGGTACGACTACGGCGACTTCAAGGCTGGATTCTCGCGCAACACGCCTGTTCCGCTCGTTGCCACGGCTCAGTACATCATGGACCTTCAGTACATGATTGAGGCGGCGCGCATCGTTGGCAATTCGTCTGACGAAAGCCGATTCAGCCATCTCCTCACAGATGTAATCAAGTCGTTCAACAATAAGTTTTTCGATGCCGAGAAGGGCACTTACGGAACAGGAAGCCAGTGCAGCAACGCCCTTCCGCTGTTCCTCGGCATTTGCGGAGAAAACCGCGACAAGGCGATGGCGGCTCTCCTTGGCGACATCAAGAAGCACGGCAACCGCCTTACCACTGGCGATGTGGGCAACCGCTATCTGTTCCAGACATTGGCGCGCAATGGCTACAACGACTTGATGTACAAGATGATGGCTCACGACGAGGCTCCGGGCTACGGATTCCAGCTGAAGTTCGGCGCAACAACGCTTACCGAGCAGTGGGACCCTCGCCAAGGCTCATCGTGGAATCACTTTATGATGGGACAGATTGACGAATGGTTCTTCCGTACCATCGGCGGAATAATCACACAGCCCGACGGCTCTATCGTCATCGCGCCAGTTGCCGCCGGCAGTCTGAAGAACGCCGATGTAACGACAGCCAATCTCTACGGAA
Organism: Bacteroidaceae bacterium; assembly: GCA_045111775.1. Classification (GTDB taxonomy): domain Bacteria; phylum Bacteroidota; class Bacteroidia; order Bacteroidales; family Bacteroidaceae; genus Ga6A1. The sequence goes on from JBGUGY010000105.1 coordinate 2,541, forward strand.
AAATCCGCTCGCGCTGGACTCTGTCGGACGACGGACTTTTTAGTCTCGAATGTGAGATTCCGTGCGGCTCGTCGGCAACAATCCAGATGCCCGACGGAGCCCATCACAGCGTTGGCTGCGGAAAATTCAGTTTCAGCTGTAAGAAGTAAGAAGATGAAAAAATAAA
>JBGUGY010000106.1:0-4417 GCA_045111775.1 Bacteroidaceae bacterium
ACGAGATAAGAACGCCGGCTGCAACCGCTGAGCCGATAACACCCGAGATGTTGCTCGACATACAGTAGTTAAGAACGTGGTTCTTAGGGTCGTACTTGGTAGAGATATCGTTGCACACACGGCTCGCCATCGGAACGGCGCTCAAGCCAGTTGCACCGATAAGCGGATTGATTTTCTTCTTTGAGAACAAGTTGAAAATCTTAACCATGCAGATACCTGATGCGATAGAAAGCGCAAATGCAAGGAAGCCGCCGATAACGATACCAATTGTACGAGGGTTCAGGAAGGCATCGACAGTCATTGTTGCGCCAACGCACAAGCCAAGGAACACAGTTGCGGTGTTCATCACGCTGTTAGAAACGGTGTCGAACAAACGGCTTGTGTCTGAACCGATTTCCTTCAGAAGGTTACCGAACATCAGCATACCGATAAGGCTCACAGCCGATGGCACGAATATCGCAACGATTGTAGTAACGGCGATAGGGAAGATAATCTTCAGCGTGCGCATGTTCTTGATTTCTACCTTGTTAGGATATAGCTTATCCTGCTCCTTCATGTTAATCATAAGCTCCTTCTTTGTACACAGAAGCTTTACAACCAACGGAATGATTACAGGCACGAGCGCCATGTAAGAGTATGCCGCGATGGCGATGGCTCCAAGCAAGTGAGGTGCCAGCTTGATAGTAGTGTAGATGGCTGTCGGACCGTCGGCACCGCCGATGATTCCGAGCGCGCCAGCCTCCTTAGGAGTGAAGCCCATAAGGATTGCGCAGAGAAGAACGGTGAAGATACCCATCTGTGCGGCTGCTCCGAAGATAGAAAGGCGAAGGTTGCGCAGCATAGGACCGAAGTCGGTAAGCGCGCCCACACCCATGAAGATTACCGGAGGAAGGAAGCCTGTCTTGATGAGCATATAGTAGAGGAAGTTCATCAGTCCAAGCTCATGAGCCACATCGTGAAGCGGCATCTCCCAGATGTTGTACTGTTGTCCGTTATAGTTGATGAAACCGTTCTCGTCAGCCTGAAGAACGCCCATCTCGCCGCCCGGGAAGTTGGCAAGCAACACGCCGAAGGCGATAGGCACAAGCAGAAGAGGCTCGTAGTGCTTCTTGATTCCGAGGTACAGCAGCACGAATGCCAGCGCGTACATTATCAGGAAGCGCGGGTCAGCAGAAATGTTGCTGAACGCCGTCATTTCATAGATTTTTGTCAGTATCTCGTTCATACCTTATGCTCTCTTAATTTTCATTATAACGTCATCTTCTTCAACGCTGTCGCCAGAGTTGAGTGGAATGGCTGTGATAACACCGTCGAAGTCGGCACGGATAGCGTTGTAAGTCTTCATTGCCTCGATGTAGCAGAGCACGTCGCCAGCCTTAACAGCGTCGCCCACGTTCTTTGGAGTCTCCTGAGCGTTCTTCACGCGGTAGAACTTGCCCTCGAGTGGAGCTGCGATGTCCTCGCCGTCGCCTGCTGCGACAGGTGCGCCTGCTGCAGGAGCTGATGTAGCAGCTGGAGCAGCGTCGCCGTATGCAATATTAACCTTATAGTTCTGTCCGTTCACGCTTACCGTGATAGTCTCAGGCATAGCTGCGCCTGCGGCAGGAGCGTTCTTTGCAGCCTTACGCTTAGCAAGGTCAGCCTCGAAGTCAGCCTTTGCCTTTCCGCTCTTGTAAGCCTCATACTGAGATGGGTGCATTGAGTACTCGAAGAGCTCTTCGTCGTCCTCGCCAAGCTCCCATCCGTTAGCCTCCATCTTCTTGCGATATTCGTCGAGGTCGTCAGGATAGTTCTCCTGAGGGTCTGAAGTCATGAACTCACGACCTTCAGCCTTTGCCATCTCAACGATTTCCGGAGCAACCTCGCCCGGAAGCTTACCGCTCTTGCCAAGAATCATATCCCAGATGTTGTCGGCAATCATGCTCCAGCGCTCCTTGCCCTTCTCCATCTGGATAACGTTCATCAATGCAAGGTTCTTAACATACTGGCTGAATGGAGTTACAAGGCATGGATAGCCCACCTTAGGCCAAACGTATGCAACCTCGTCGAACAACTTTACGAGAATCTCGTCTGTTGACAGCTCTGGCTGGTTGTGCTTAACCTTCCATTTGTTAAGCGATGCCAGATTCTCCTCAAGGTCGGTCATCAGCGAGCCCATCATTCCGCCTGGCAGACCCGGCTTAACGAGGAGCGAGTTGTTCAGACGGTTCAAGTCTGGGCAGTAGTAGCCCAGGAAGTCGTCCATCATCTCCTGAACCTGTGTGCGGACCTCCATGTAAGCCTCCATGTTAATCTCCTTAACCTTGAAGCCGGCATCCTTCAGCATCTCCTGAACGGCGATGATGTCGGCATGGCCTGTACCCCAAGCAAGTGGAGCAACGGCAGTATCAACATAGTCGCAACCATTCTTGCAGACTTCGAGGATAGAAGCCATGTTGAAGCCCGGACCTGCGTGTGAGTGATACTGTATGATGATGTCTTTCTTGTAAGCCTTGATTCCGGCAGTAATCTTGCCGAGCGACTCAGGACGGCCGATACCAGCCATATCCTTCAGGCAGATCTCGTCTGCGCCGGCATCGATGAATGTCTTAGCCAGATTAACGTAGTATTCTACGGTGTGGATAGGCGAGTGGGTGATGCAGAGAGATGCCTGTGCAATCATTCCGCCTTCCTTTGCATATTTAATAGATGGAATTACGTTTCGTGGATCGTTAAGACCGCAGAAGATACGGGTGATGTCTGTTCCCTGAGCCTTCTTGACCTTGTAGAAGAGCTTTCTCAAGTCCTTAGGACATGGGCTCATTCTCAAGCCGTTAAGTGCGCGGTCGAGCATGTGTGTCTGTATTCCAGCCTCGTGGAAAGGCTTTGTCCAAGCGCGAACCGACTTGTTAGGGTTCTCGCCGTAAAGAAGGTTTACCTGCTCAAAGCCACCGCCGTTTGTCTCGACACGGTCGAAACATCCCATTCTGATGATGGCTGGGGCAACCTTTACCAACTGGTCAACTCGTGGCTGGTACTTTCCGGCACTCTGCCACATATCGCGGAAAACTAAACTGAATTTTTCTTCTTTTTCCATATTATCAAACTCTGTTTTTTGTCGTTATGAAATTAAATTTTCTCAACTTTCGAAACACGACCCTTGCCGCCAGTAAGTTGAGCCACTGTAGCGTCGATTATAGCCTTTGTTTGTGCGTCTATTGCGCTCGGAGCGGCGGCAACAGGCGATTTCTTCTGTTCTTCCTCTGCCGGAAGTTTGTTCGTTGCCGCAATAAGCAACTTTCCGAGAAGTATAACAATGCATAGGATGAGGAACACCGTAGACATTCCCACAAGCATCAGTTGCACTCCTAACATGAAATCATCGTTCATAGTTTTAATTATTTAGTTATATTATTTGTCTTTCAAAAAAATCCGTACGAAAATATCAAAAAAAATATTAACAGAGTAATTTTGTTTTATGTTTTTTAGTAGAAAGGCAGAAAAAAACAGACCAATGTTCTGAAAAGTTGTTGTAGAGCAGAAGTTTTTAAAAACGATGCTTTCCGCAGAATACAAAAAAGCCCGAGAACGCAAATCCTCGGGCTTCTTTTGAAGTTGTATCTTGATTTCTGATTATCGAACGATAACAGGACTGTACTTAGGAACAAGAGTCTTCATTACAATCCAGCCGATAAGATATGCAACGGCGCAGACGCAGAAGATAATCATGTAACCGGCAGGCTTGCCCTCGAATCCGAAGAAAGAAAGAGGTGTTTCGATTATTGTTCCACCAAGTTCCTGTATTTTAGCAACCATTTCGCTTGCGTGTGTTGCTGTTGGGATATCCTGGCCGAATATCTCTTTTATATTTTTAGCAGTTATCTCATATTCTTTCTCACCAAAAGCGAATTTACCTGATGAAATTGTAAACAGATGACCTGACGCTTTGTTGATAAGGAATGAACCAAGACCGCCTGCCATTGCGCCGATACCTGTTACGGTAGCGATAGCAGTCTTAGGGAACATATCTGATACTGTTGAGAAGATGTTTGCACTCCAAGCCTGATGTCCTGCACCAACTAGACCGATGATGATTGCCGGCCACCATGCGCTATAAGCACCGAGAGGCTGAGCAAACAAAGCAAGTACTGGGAAGAATGCGAAGATAAGCATTGCAAGCATACGCCCCTGATAAGGATTCATGCCCTTCTGCTCGACGAACAACTTTGGAAGATATCCGCCGAACATTGAAAGAACTGTTACGATTGCATACAATGTGAAGATAAGCGCGATACCTGTTGGTGAGTCTGATGTATATCCGTACTGGTCAGAGAAATAAGCTGGAGCCCAGAACAGGAAGAACCACCAAACACCGTCGGTCATGAACTTACCGAAGGCAAACGACCAAGTCTGACGGAATGTGAAGCACTTTGCAAAG
>JBGUGY010000107.1:0-5107 GCA_045111775.1 Bacteroidaceae bacterium
GCTTGGCCTGCGAAAATAAAGAAGAACTTATCGACAAGATTCCAGCAACCCTTGGTCTTGGCATCAAGATGGGAGCTGTAATGGAACTTATTCCAAGAATCACAAGCCTCTTTATCGAAGGTTTGAAACCAATCTCAGAGGCAACACGCGAACTTATCGCTAAGAAGTTTGGCGACAAAAAGGAGTTCTACATCGGTATGTCGCCAGCACTTGTAATTGGTCACCCTACTACACTTATCGTAAGTCTTCTGCTTATCCCTGTTACGTTGGTTCTCGCAGTTGTTCTTCCGGGCAACCAGTTCCTTCCATTGGCATCGCTTGCCGGAATGTTCTATGTGTTTGTGATGGTTCTGCCATACACTAACGGAAACGTAGTAAAGAGTTTCATAGTAGGCTTGGTTGTAATTGCTGTTGGATTGCTGTTCGTTACATGGATGGCAGACAACTTCACTTCTGCCGCACAGATGGTTTCGGCTGCACATCCAGACGATCAGGCAGTAAAAGTACCAGAGGGATTCAAGGCTGGTTCTCTCGACTTTGCCTCATCTCCTATCGCCTTCTTGATATACGGTTGCATGAAGTACCTTAACTATATCGGCGCAGGTGTACTGACAGTTATCACAATCATTCTGCTTGCTTGGAACAGAAAGCAGATTAACAAAGCAAATTAAATCAAACTAATCAATAACACTGAAATGAAGAAAATATTATTCGCTGCAGCCATCGCAGTTGCAGCACTCAATGCAAACGCTACAGAGCCTGACCGCTACGTTGGTGCTCAGCATGTTAAATTCCAGACAGCTTGTCATCCTGAGGATGTAAAGCACTATGACACAAAGATGCTTCGCGAGCGTTTTGTAATGGAGAAGGTTATGGAGGCAGACTCAATCCTCCTGACTTATTCGCACTACGACCGCTTTATCTTTGGTGGCGCAATGCCAGTTAAGAAGACTCTGAAGTTGGAAAATTTCTGGGAACTCGGTCTCGATGTTGACAAAAACATTAAGGAGAAATACTTCCTTTATAACCGCGAGCTTGGCGTTGTAAACTGCGGCGAAGGCATTGGATACGTCATTGTTGACGGCAAGGAATACGCACTTTCTCCAAAAGAGGCACTTTACATTGGTCGCGGTCACATCGGCAAGGACAAAGACGTAAACAAGGTTGTAGAGTTCCGCTCAAAAGATGCTAACAAGCCTGCAAAGTTCTACCTCAACTCTGCTACAGCTCATCAGCACTACAAGACACAGTGGATTACACTTGACGGTCGCAAGGGTTCGTTGAAAGCAGCCGTTTGGGGACCTGTTGGTACAACAGAAGAGGCAAACAACCGTACAGTTTATAAGCTAATCGTAAACGACGTGCTTGAAGAAGGTCCATGCCAGTTGCAGCTCGGCTTGACACAGCTTAATCCGGGTGCTGTATGGAATACCATGCCTCCTCACACTCACGGTCGCCGTATCGAGGCATACTACTATTTCAACCTGCCAGAGAAGCAGACCCTATCACACGTTATGGGCGAGCCACAAGAGAGCCGCAACGTATGGTTGCACAACGAGCAGGCAATCATGAGCCCTGAATGGTCAATGCACGCTGCTGCCGGCACATACTACTATACATTTATCTGGGGTATGGCAGGCGAGAATCTCTACTACAACGACAAGGACGAGATTCCAGTTATCGACATCAAGTAATATACAAAATATTACCATATAAAAAAGGATAGAGTTTCGCGACTCTATCCTTTTTCTGTATATACAGTGATGTTCTTTTCTTAATCTTCAGGAACTCACGCAGATAGCACAATGAATTACAACAAAAAAAGAGACTTCAAAAAATTGAAGTCTCCTAAGTGGGCGTTGACGGATTCGAACCGCCGACCCTCTGCTTGTAAGGCAGATGCTCTAAACCAGCTGAGCTAAACGCCCTTCTTCCGAAAAGCGATGCAAAGATAAAAACAATATTTTATATTTCCAAATCTTGGCAGTACTTTTTTTAACCGATTTTAACAAAATTTTCAACATTGTTAAAAAACATAAAAATTCTGCGATTTTTTTTTCAATTTATATTTGATATTTCAAATTAGTAATCTATATTTGCAATATATAACACCAGAAATATTACGAAGATGAAGAGATTATTACTGACATTATTTTGCATCACACTATTCACAGCCTTTTGTGAAGCACAAAATGTCGTTTTCAAATACAGAAACACAGCAAAAATCATAAAAGGCACAAACGAGGAAATGAAAGCCAACAATACGCTTGAGTTTTTAACATTTACTCCAGACTATACAACTTGTTGGTTCTCTGATGCAAGTGGCAACAACAATTACGGAGACGTACAGTTTGCATACCAGAAAGAGGAAGAAGGTCGTTATGTTTTCCACTATGAAAACCCCGACAACCCTGATTCTTCGTGGGATTTGACAATCACAAAGGACTATGCAAATATGCGTTCTATTAGTTCTAACGCTGCAAACATAAAAGTGTACGAAAGACTTATAGATTAGTCTTTTAAGGTGTGGAAGCGCAGAAGTCCCTCGATAGGACTGCGGAGGATTGTTCCGACATGGTAGCCTTCGCGCGATGCAACTTGCTTCAGTTCATCCTGATAAAAGTATGCCACACTGCCAACAAAGTTAACAGGAAGTTCTTTCTTTCTATATAGACTTACATTTCTTTTAAAGAATGCAGTGAATGCTTCGTCGAGCATCTGATGGATTTCAGGTTCTCGACGATGTTTGTATATGAACGGACAGAAACTTGCCAAAAATCTGTTCGGCATCGGCTCACGATACACTTTATTTATAATATCTGTTACCGTGAGATTATACTCGCCCAGAAATTCACGGCATAACGCATCAGCAAACTGCTTTTTCAGGCAGTTACCGATGAAAATCTTGCCAAGCACAGCACCACTACCCTCGTCGCCAAGGATAAAGCCGAGAGGAGACACGTTCTCGGCTATCTCACAACCATCGTAAAGGCATGAGTTTGAGCCTGTGCCAAGAATACAGGCTATACCCTTCTCACCACCGCACAAGGCACGCGCTGCGCCAAGCAAATCGCTTCCGACAAAGATTGATGCGTTAGAAAAAACAGTTCTCAAAGCCGACTCAACCAGCGGAATCTTCTCTGCGGTGCATCCTGCGCCATAGAAATAAACCTCGAGCGGAGCCTCATCAGCCTCGACCTTCTCAAAGAAAGATGTTCCAAGAAGTTTCAGCAAATCGTCCTGAATTATATGCACCATCGAATCGAAAGTCTGCATATAAGGATTCATGCCGGCAGTCTGCACCTGACGTGCCTGCTCAACGCCTGTTATGTACCAATCGGTTTTTGTTGATCCGCTATCGGCTATTAAAATCATAAAAATCAGTTTTTATTCTGCAAAATTAACGATAAAGAAGGTTACAAACCGACTTTTTACATTTTTTAATATATCAAATTATCAAAAATATACTTCTTTGAAGCAAAAAACGTCGCGAAAACCGCCGTAAAATGGCACTAAACGCAAAATTATGCCGTTATAAAATGCGGAAATTATTTTGTTATAACAATGTTTGCTGTATATTTGCAACTATATATTTTTCGCTCACAAGAATTTAATAACTAATTTTGTAGTAATATATGAAAAAAATCTTTCTATTTCTTTTAATCGCATTGTGCTTTTCCGTGCACTCGCATGCGGTTCTGAAAGAAAAAAATCTGGAGCAGACCATAAGCGTGCTGCGTTCGGAACTGAAGAGTTACCATGACAATATGGAAAAGCGCATGGTAAGATACAAACAGCGCAACGACGCTCAGCACAAACAGATGATTCAGACAATACAGAAGTGCAACCAGCTCTCGCTGATGATTTATTCGCAGCGTACCGACTACACTTTTGATATGACATATGCCTGCTCAGAGGCAACAACACTCTACCATCAGTTTACAAAAGGAAATTCTGTTCCATACGAGACAATCCTTAACAATTTGAACGTAGAGATTTTGAGATACGAAGGATTGATTTCGAGTCTCGAGGCTATCACTCCTGCGGTGGGTAATGCTAAAATCCAGAGAGAAAAAAGGATGAATGCAATGCCCGACAGCTTGAAGCACAAGTTTGCAAAGCGTCTGGAGGAGATGAAGAAGAAGGGAATGACTTTTCCTCAACTTAGCAAGAAGAGTCAGAAGGAGCGCGACGAATGTATTGAATACTGCAACGAGATTCTCGGAATGTTCAAGCAGATGCGCACACAGATGACATACGACAAGGAAGACTACGAACGTCTGAACAAGAAACTGAAGGAGCTGAACGACTACGCAGAAATGCGTTATCAGGACTTGCAGAACTCAATCTTCAAAAACGGTAGCAACAACTACTTCAAGACTATGAGCCGTCTTGACCGCGTTACAAGAAACATACAGGAGGACTTCGACAACAAGTACTCTTTTGCAGCAAACAAAGAGGCTCGCTCACAGTGGAAAGGCCCTATCGTCATCTTCCTGTCTATCTTCGTCATTATCTACCTCATTCTATCAGGAATAATCAGTTCCGCCCTTATCCTTGGAATTGCAGGAAATGTTTCGCGACTCGAAAATTTCTATCGCAAGATAATGAAGAAGGAGAAGAAAGAAGAAGAGGCTGACAACGTATTCAACAAGATAAAGAACTATTTCAAGAGCGAGGAATTTGCACAGAAGAAAGTCTGCATAACACTTGCCGTAACATTTGTGCTGTTTGCCATAGCCGTTATGATTGTGCGCAATATAATGCCGAGCAACAACTTCATGCAGATGGCAACAAGCCTGCTTATCGAGTTTGCTTGGCTCGTAGGCGTAATCCTCATCTCGCTTCTTATCCGTCTTAACGGAAGACTTATCCGAAGCGGATTCATGCTCTATACGCCAATCATTCTGATGGGCTTCATCATCATCTCGTTCCGAATTATCTTCATTCCGAACGACATTATAGAACTTGTATTCCCTCCTATCCTGCTCATCTTCACAATTTGGCAGTATGTTTCGATGAACAGAATAAGAAAGAAACTGGAACTCGAGGACTTGAAGCACAGTATTTCAGACCAGTTCTACACATGGATTGCGCTGGCATCGAT
>JBGUGY010000108.1:0-2955 GCA_045111775.1 Bacteroidaceae bacterium
CCTTGTTTGCCAATGTCTTGCCGTTGATGTTGTTCTTGATGCCGCGCGACAGAACGTCCGTTCCGTCGATGAGTCCTTCGCCCTCAAGCGTAACATCGTGCAGATTTTCGCCCCAGATGAGCGAGTTGTGCCAGTGGCTGTGTCCGAAGTCCTGAAAATGCGAATCGTTTGGTTCTGGCTCGTCGTATCCGGCTTCTTCAGACACTTGTGCCGCCTTGATTATCGCGCCTTTTTCGAACCTCAGCGTAATGCCCGATTTCAGTCTGATGGAGTAGCAGAGATAGCGTCCTTCTGGAATCAGAACCGTTCCGCCGCCATCTTCCGAAGCCTTGTTGATTGCCTCGTTTATGGCAGGCGAATCGATATGCTTTCCGTTGCCCTTAGCACCGAAATCCATTACGTTGTATGTGGCTGCAAATCCGCTGGTTATATGCAACGAAAGCAGTACGAATAATATAGTGTAGTTAAATCTTTTCATTGTTCTTTACGAGTTCTTTTTTTTTACTTCCGACGGAAGAATTCCGAATTCCTTCTTGAACGTTTCTCGGAAGTGCGACATCTGGTTGAATCCCGTCATCATGGCTGCCTCGGTAACGTTGTAGTCGCCGCTTTCGAGCAGTTTGTAGCAGTGCTTCAGACGGAATTTCCTGATGTATTCCTTGGCGGTCATTCCCGTCAGAGCCTTAACCTTGCGATAGAATGTGCTGTGGCTCATCGCCATCTTGTCGGTAACGAACGGAAGGTCGATGTCCTGGTTCATTATGTTGCTGGCAATGATGTCGTTAAGCTTGTCGAGGAATTCTTGGTCCAGACGGCTTAGCTTAGCTACGTTTACCGTCTGCGGAGTTTCCTCAACCACCTTTTCCGGCTCTATGCTACGGTTGCCGATGTATTCGGCCAGTCGCCGGCGCGCCGTGAGCAGATTCTTTATTCGGCTTGCCAGAAGCTTGGCGGTGAAAGGCTTGGTGATGTACGAGTCTGCGCCGCTGTCATAGCCGTCTTCCTTGTCCTCGTCGCTGTCTTTGGCCGTGAGCAGGATTATCGGGATGTGGCTCGTGCGGATGTCGCCCTTCAGCACTCGCGTAAGCTGAATACCGTTCATCTTAGGCATCATGATGTCGCTTACGATTATGTCGGGAATCTGTTCCTGAGCCATTTGCACGCCTTCCTCGCCGTTTGTTGCCTCGATTATGCGGAAGTCGTCGCAGAACGAGTCGGCAATGTACTGGCGGATGTCGGCGTTGTCCTCTACAACCAGAAGCGTAGGCTGACATTCGCCCTGCGCCTCCTGGTCCGCTTCCTGTATCTCGTCTTCCGAAGCAGGCAAAATCTTTTCGTCGTCCTTGTGCAGGGCGTTTGGATAAGTATTGTCTATGCTCAGCGACAGCGTGAAGCGGCTGCCTCGTCCTTCGGTGCTCTCAACGCTCAGTTGTGCTTCGTGAAGGTCGGCGAGCGATTTTACGAGAGCCAGTCCGATGCCCGTTCCCGATGCCTGATGCCCGTCGTTTGCCTGATAGTAACGCTCAAAGACGTGCGGCAGGGCTTCAGGACTGATGCCGTAGCCAGTGTCGGCAACCGAGATGCTTACCATTCCGTCGTCTGCCATGCTTACGGTTGTGCTGATGCTGCCTTCTTCGGTATATTTAATGGCGTTAGAGAGCAGATTGTTCAGCACGGTGGTAATGATTTCTGAGTCGAAATAGACGTTTGGCAGATTTTCGTCGATGTTGAGTTCGAACTTCACCTTCGGATTTCTGTTCAACTCGTTGTAATAGAGACCGATTTCGCGCACAAACTTACCCAAATCGCCCTTTGCCACGGTAAGGCGGCGGTTCTGCGTTTCGGCTTTTCTGAATTCCAGAATCTCGTTAATCAGTTCGCGCAGTCTGTCCGCGCTCTTCTGGATCATCGACACGCGGCGGCGGCACGACTGCGGAAGTTGCTTGTCGTCAGCCAAATCTTCGAGCGGACCGAGGATGAGTGTTAGCGGAGTGCGCAGTTCGTGGGTTATGTTGGTGAAGAATCTCAGACGTTCCTCGTTCAGTTCCTGCTTCTGCTGGCTCTCGCGCTTTTCCAGTTCGAGCGAGTTGCGCAGCGTCAGTCGGCGTTTGTACGAGCGCATCAGCCACACAATCCACAGCATCAGCGCTATTGCGTAGATAATGTAGGCCCACCAAGTGCGCCAGAACGGTGGATTGATGAAAATCTCCAGTTGAGTTTGCTTGGCATTCTTCCAGTCCTGATTCTTCAGTTTTGCCCTCAGAATGAAGGTGTAATGCCCCGGCTGCAATCCGCGGAAGATAACGTCGTGGTCGTTGTCTATGTTGTACCACTTGTTGTCCATGCCCTTCATCATGTATGAGTATTCAACGCTCTCGGCCTGTGCAAAGTCGCGCACGGTAAATGTAAGGCGAATGGTGTTCTGGTTGTATTCCGTGTAGACTCGTTTTTGCGAGTCGGGCATCAGTTGCTGAAGAACGGTGTTCTTTCCTTCAGAAGCGTAAAAACTGAAGTCTACAATCTGCACGTCAGAAACTTGCGTATTGCGGTTTAGCAACTGCGGATTGAAGAAGCATGCGCCCGATGCCGAGCCGAAATATATTGTTCCGTCGTTGCCGGTTATGGCTGCTCCGCTGGCAAATCCGGTAGGCTGATGCGTGTCTTGAACACCGAAATTGTAGAAACGTTTCGAGTCTTTGTCGAAGCGCGACAATCCCGAATAGGTGCTTAGCCAGATGTCGCCATCACTGCTTTGTTGCAGAGCCTGAAGATGAATGTCGTTCAGTCCGTGCTGCTTTCCGTAGCACGTTACGCCCTTCAGATTAACTGGGTCGGCAAGATGAATTAGTCCGGCATCGGTTGCCAGCCATAATCCTGAGTTTTTGCGGTCTTTTATAACCTGCCTTATTTTGTTTGTCGGAAATCCGTTCGGCGTGGTAAGTTGTTTGTGCTTGT
>JBGUGY010000109.1:0-7371 GCA_045111775.1 Bacteroidaceae bacterium
CATCAGCGCAGGTACAGGTAACGTGGCTCAGTATCACACCGTTGGAAAGCCAGCACGTTCATACTGGGTTTATCAGCAGGTTTATGATGAGAACCGTATGCCTATCGAGGGCTTGTATGTTGACCGCAACGGCGACGGACAGATTACAACCGAGGACCGTTACTTCTACAAGAGCGCATCTGCTCCGTTCACATTCGGCTTTGCAACTCGCTTCCAGTACAAGAACTGGGATTTGGGCTGCTCGTTCCGCGGTAGCATCGGCAACTACGTGTTCAACGACCGCGAGGCTGGCTTCGTAAACGTTGCAAAGACTTACGACAGCTCATTCAACTATACACACAATATCTTGAAGAAGTCTGCCGAGACTAACTGGTGTACTTACGACAATGTATTGTCTGACTACTTCGTGCAGAACGCATCGTTCCTGAAGTGCGACAACATCACACTCGGTTACAGCTTCAAGAACCTGTTCAAGGCTGCCAAGTACAAGGGCGTGAGCGGACGCATCTACGTTGCTGCATCAAACGTATTTACAATTACCAAGTATGATGGCTTGGACCCAGAGGTTGAGGGCGGTATCGACAACAACATCTACCCACGTCCGTTCAACACAATGCTGGGCTTGTCACTTAATTTCTAAACCAAAAGATATAAAGCTATGACTATTAGATTCAAACATATAGTTCCGGGAGCCGTAATGGCATTATCCCTCGGAATGGCATCATGCGATGTATTGGACGTAACACCTATCGACCCGGGCACGGTGATGAAGGTTGATGCCAACGGACTTATGAACAAGTGCTACGCAAATATGGCTATCGCTGGTCAGCAGGGTCCAGATGATGGCGACTGCGATGTTGACGGACTCGACGGCGGTACAACAGGTTTCGTTCGCCAGTTGTGGAATGCCAACGAGCTTCCAACCGATGAGGCTATGTGCTGCTGGGGTGACGACGGTATCAGCTCGTTCAACTTCAACCAGTACACAAGTTCGCACCCAATGTTGCAGGGCTTCTACTATCGTCTTTATACCGGCATTGACTATTGCAACCACTATCTTGAGAAGTGTGCCGACTACGATGCCACAATGACAGCCGAGGCTCGTTTCCTCCGTGCCATGTATTACTATCATCTTATGGACTGCTTCGGAAACGTTCCTTTCACCGAGGTTATTTCTTCCGACTGTCCTAAGCAGATAAAGAGAGCCGAATTGTTCAAGTATATCGAGAAGGAGCTTCTTGAGATTGAGCCAAACCTTCTTGAGGCTGAGGCAAGAACAAGTTCAGACAAGAACTACGGTCGTGCCGACAAGAGTGCCGCTTGGCTTCTTCTTGCCCGTCTGTACCTCAATGCCGAGGTCTACACCGGAACGGCTCAGTGGGCAAAGGCTAAGGAGTATGCCGAGAAGGTTATCAACTCAAAGCATGTTCTTTGGACAACTGGCGCAAACGGATTCTCTGCATATCAGATGCTGTTCATGGGCGACAACGGCGAGAGCGGCGCTTCATGCGAGGCTATTCTGCCAGTGCTTCAGGATGGTGTTACTACAACATCATACGGTACAACAATGTTCCTTATGGCTTCATGCTGGAAGGCTGATATGAACACATACGGAAACTACAATACAACAGAGTTCTGGTCAGGTAACCGTGCCCGCAAGAATCTGGTAGACAAGTTCTTCCCAACATCAGACGCTCCAAACGTCGAGACCGAGGTTATGACTACCGAGGCAGGCGACGACCGCGCCCTCTTCTACGGAAAGGACCGTACCTTGAGCATCACCGACCCAGCTGAGTTTACATCAGGCTTTTCTGTTGCCAAGTATCGCAACACATACAGCACAGGCGGTTCGGCTCATGCAACAAAGTTTGTCGATACCGATTACTTCCTGATGCGTTCTGCCGAGGCTTATCTTATCGCTGCCGAGGCTGATGCACGCACCAACGGAGGTACAACAAGTGAGACAGGCGCAAAGTACATCAACGCACTCCGCACTCGTGCACATGCCTCAACAAAGGCTTCGTACTCATTGCAGGATATTCTTGACGAGCGTTCTCGCGAGCTTTACTTCGAGGGCTTCCGCCGTACCGACCTTGTACGCTACAAGCAGTTTGCAGGCATGAGCGACTACAAGTGGGAGTGGAAAGGTGGCGTTCAGGGCGGTGTAAACATCGACTCACACCTGAACATCTTCGCTATTCCTTATGCCGATATGAACGCAAATCCTAATTTGGTTCAGAATCCGGGTTACTAACAACGTCTAACTAAAGATACAGATATGAATAATATATTAAAATCATCAATAATGCTTGGCTGTCTGGCTGTTTTCGCAGCATGTAACACAGATGTAGACAGCAATCCTGTTGTTGGAAGCGAGTGTTATCCTGTTCCGCAGACATTCGTGCTTAACACTCCGGCTTATTCTACACAGGATATCGATTTGCAGAAGTCAAAGACCCTGAACCTCACTTGGTCTCAGCCAAACTACGGATTCCCTACAACTCCGGTTTATTCTGTCGAGATGTCGGGAACAGGCAACTTCACCACTCTCTATACAGAGGACGAGGACGGAAATGTTATTGGCAAGCCTGACTACGTTTTGCTCGACGAGACTGTGAAGGGCAAGGTTACAGGCGAGTTTACTTCTTCTGAGATAGACAAGACGCTCGAAAAACTCATGGGATGGAAGGAGTCTACCGATATTCCTGAGAAACAGAAACTGTTCTTCCGCATCAAGTCGGCTCTCGTCGGAGCTGACGGCAAGGAGTATGGCGTGGTTCGTTCGAACATCGTTGAGCTGAAGGTTCTTCCATACTACGAGGCTCTGAAGGCTGCCGACCCAGACTTCTGGTACATGGTTGGCGGATGTATCGGCGATGGCTCATGGAGCAACAATGCCGATGGCAAGGGTGTGAGCATCATGCCGCTGTTCGCAATCGACGGCGAGAAGTACGATGCTAAGAGTGGCGACGGCTTGTTTGAATATGTAAGCTGGTTCCCTGCAGGAGGCTCATTCAAGATTCTTGAGTTTGTTGGTAACTGGGATTACGGAATCTGTGCCGACGGTGCTTATCGTAACGGCGGCGACGATCCGGGCGACATTAAGGTTGCCGATGCTGGCTACTACACAATCACTCTGAACACAGCATCTCATGAGTTCAGCATGAAGGCATACGAGGGCACTCCAAAGGTTTACGAGAGCATCTGCCTTGCCGGTACATTCAACGACTGGGGCGACCAGCCAATGTCTGCCTTCAACACATACGATGGCGCAGAAAACCACATATGGACTGCTAACTTCACAGCCGGCGACGGTTGCAAGCTGAAGTTCAAGATGGCAGGTTCTTGGGACGACAACTGGGGAAGCACATCATTCCCTTACGGTACGGGCAAGAACGGCGGTGCCGACATCGAGGTTGAGCCGGGCGACTACATCATTTACTTCAATGATATTACCGGTCAGTATAATTTCATTAAAAAGTAATTCTTAACAAGTATTCAATATGAAAAAGCATATATTGTTCTCAATGGTACTTGCAGCCTCTATGGCTGCTTGTACCTCCGACTATACCGACTGGGCGAATCCGCTTCAGAGCGCAGTCGAAGAGGCAAAATCGGGCACTTATGTAACCACATCGGTCGATGCCATTAAGATTGCCGATGTTACGGGCGACAGCGTTAACATCTTCAACAGCCGCCTTAACATTCCTGCCGGAACAGACATCACCGAGAGCACCGTTACTTTCGACGAGACTCAGACTATTAACATCAGCACAAGCGGAAAGGTTTCCGTTGCCGACCTTGTTTCGGCAGTCGAGGCTCTGTACGGAAAGGCTCCAAACGAGCGCACTCTGTCGGGCGTGGCAACAGTCTACTATTCAGACAACGGTCAGGCAATGCGTGCCATGGCTGACAAGACCGAGGTTAAGGTTTCGCTCTCTGCTCCGTTCATATCTTCAAGCTACTATCTCATTGGCGATATGGTTTATACGATGAATGGCGGCAGCAAGTCTAACTGGAATGCCCAGAATCTTCTCAAGTTTAACCACAGCGACAAGAATGTGTACGACGACCCTGAGTTCACCGTTGTATTCACAACCGATGCTGCAGACCAGTACTGGAAGATTATGCCGTACGAGAATATCAATCTTGAAAACATCTGGGAACCTGGCGTTGTTGGAACTATTGTTGATGGAGATACAAGTCTCTCTGGAAAGCTCACAACTGACAATCCAAAGGCTGGTAAGATTGAAGAGCCGGGCATCTATCGCATGACTCTCAACATGATGGAGTACACTTACAAGATTGAGAAACTTAACTTCAAGGAGTTCTTCTACGAGATTGGCGGTGAGAGTACCTGGGCTGTAACTCACGCTTTGTACGGCAAGAATTTCGACGGAAAGTATCAGGGATATTACTATCTCGACAGCGAGTTCAAGTTCAGACCTAATGCAGATAACTGGGAAGGCGACTATGAATTCAACGGCGAGGGTAAGATTTCTGACAACGGCGGTTCTAACTGTCCTGCTCCAGAGGCTGCCTTCTATCAGATAGATGTAGACCTTGCTGCTGGAACTTATGCCCTCACAGCAGTCAAGAGCATTACAATGGTTGGTACACACAATAGTTGGAATGTTGCTGATGCCGCAACTCACATGACATACAACAAGGAGGAGAACTGCTGGCAGATTGAATACACATTCGCCGAGCAGACAAGCCTTAAGTTTGCCATGAACGACGACTGGACAGTAAGCTGGGGTGGTGCCAACGGAGATGCTTCGAACTATGGCAATCTTACTCAGAACAACGGTAAGGACCTTTCGGTTGCTGCTGGAAAGTATCTCATCAAACTGTTCTTGAGTTATGAGGGTGCAAACAAGGTTACGTTTACTCCGAAAAACTAATAAAGGTTAATTCTTGGTTATTATTAAGTAAATCCTGCTCGGTCGTGTTGACAGGGCAGGATTTTTTTTGTGTGTATAATCAGTAACTTACGCGAATTCGGGGTAGCGAAACACGTTTTCGCGTTTTGTTATTCGAACAAATTACATTATGCAAAATAATACAGATTAAAATGAATCATCATACAAAAAGATAACAAAAAGTCCCTTGCTTGGTAAGGGGATAGTAAGGGGGTAGCAAGAGGGTAGCAAGGGGGTAGCTTCGTCCTAGGTTGATGAAACGTATATTAATGCATCGAATCGGTATAAGAAACTTCATTTTTCTATATCGTGAGATGATTATTTGGAATGACGCTGGAAGCGTCACCTCTCAGTAACTGCAGTATCCGTAGGATCTGCGGCCTGAAATGAAACGGATATTTTCAACCCTGAAAGCGGTCGCCCATTGCGATAACTGGGGCACTCCTTCAGAGTGCTTTTTTTGATTGTGCACTATTTCCGCAGGTCGTTCCGACCTACGGTTACTAAGCGGAGACGCCTTCAGCGTCTGTAATATACAGTTAATCAATATTGTTTTTTGTATAATCAATAATTTATACGTTGAGATGTATTGAATTTGATTTATCCCAAATCGGTCATTAGAGACAATTGACAATGAGGAAAATTGAGAATTGACAATGAACAATTCATAATTCATAAATCAAAATTGCTTTCAAAATTGCCGAGGAATTATAAAGAACAATTATAACACGAATTATTCTTTTGGTGAATACAAAATAGTGGGTAGGAACGTCGTAGGAACATGGTAGGTACGTCCAAGGTACGTCCAAGATACGTGCAGGGTACATCTAAGCAAGCAGGAAGGTATGGGGAAGAACTAACTTATAAAGGCTAATGGTTGAGAATCGTAATAGGATAACTCTTAACTGGAAATTGCCAATGTAGCAATTGGGCTTAGTAAGAAGCCCATGTTAAGCCGAATTTGCCGCTCGACCTATGGTTGCTTGCTACCGAAGGGGCGCAAGAAATCCCACCACTGAAAAAGGCTATAATGCGAAAGCATCGCTTTTACTCATAACATTTTGTCGATTTGCGACAAGATGAAGGCGTTGCAGACTTCTGCTCGTTATTTTTTGTCTTTAGACTTTCTGTAGATGTATATTCTTTTGAAAATGAGGTATGGAAAAATAAAAACAATTAAAAACGTTCCGTCTGTTGGAACAAGCAAATGGTTTATAATTCCAACTGCCAATATCGTCACGTCATAGTATAGGTATTTTTTATTCAAGTGTGAAAACGTATTGTCATTATTTCTTGTTAAACTTATTTTTCGTAGATAACGATAAACTAAAGCGACTATAAGTATAACTATTGAGACTATAGTTTTGTATTGTCCGCAAAAAGGCAGAAATGCAATCAAAAAGAATATAATTCTGGGGATGATTGGGAGATTCTGAAATATAAATTCTTTCATTTTTTTGATTTGATGTTTCGGAGCGCAAAAGTAAAGAAAAATACCAAAATGATTGAATGAAATAGCACATTTCTTTTCACAAAAAAATAGAAGGCAAACGCTCGTTTTCCGAGGCTTGCCTTCTGTCGTCAAGTTAGTTTTAAAAGAAGAGAGGTTTTTCTATTTCGTTATTTCTGTCTTATTCGAAAACAAGATGCAAAAAGGTGTTGCAATAATATCAATACCGAAAATAACGTATCTTGCCATAGCATCGCTTGTAGGGAAAAGCAGGCAGATTGTAATTCCAATGATTGATATAAGCAAGTTGATTGTCTCCGATTTTATGTTGGCGTCAGAGAAAATCATAATTGTTTCTGATATTTTCTTTGGATAGACAAGTAATCCGTAAGCAGAAATCAGAATCGTCAGAATCACAAAGATATATGTTGCAGTCATTACGTTATCGTAGTTGTACCAAAGTGGTGACAATGCGTAAACGAAGAATCCTACTTTAGGAAAAGTTCTAATATTTCTGCAAATAAAGCTTTTCATTGTTCCTCTGTTGATTTGAAAATGTTATTTGTTTCTTTGTGCAAAAATACGATAAAAAGTAATATATCGTATGAAAAAATACATTAAAAAGTTTGTTTCTGTTAGAAAATTGTTTGATTTTGTGTGAAATTTGTTGTGGACAGTAGAGTGGTGATAGGTATATTTAGCAAAATTTCGTAAATTCTGAATGATTTTTCACTTTTTATAGAAAAAATCGCCTTTACCTCTCTTTTAAATCACATTTATATGATATTTTTGCAGCCAAAAAAACAGAAATATGATTACTGCATCAATTATTATAGTCACATCGATAATTTCTATTGTGGCTTTTCCGAAAAACAATCCGCTTCCGCGTTGTATGGCTCGTCCCGATTTGTTGGGCATATTTATGTTCAATCCGTATTATGTAAGCCATTTCAAAGAGTACTATCGTATACTTACTTGCGTCGGGGCTTGTACACGGCG
>JBGUGY010000110.1:0-5924 GCA_045111775.1 Bacteroidaceae bacterium
TTCTCCATAAACCAAAAATTTTCTTTCTATCTCGAGTCCCATAGACTTTAGTTGTTTGCAGAACCAGAGAATTCCATCAGATAAGCCTTGATGAAACCGTCGATTTTTCCGTCCATCACGCCGTTCACGTCAGATGTCTGGAACTGCGTACGATGGTCTTTCACGCGGCGGTCGTCGAACACATAGCTTCTGATTTGCGAGCCCCACTCGATTTTCTTCTTGCCAGCCTCTATTTCGGCCTGCTTTGCCATACGGCGCTTCATCTCGCGGTCGTACAACTGTGAGCGGAGCAATCTCATAGCGTTCTCGCGGTTTTCGAGCTGCTTACGGCTCTCGGTATTCTCGATAAGGATTTCCTCGGTTTCACCGGTATCCGGGTCGGTATACTGATAGCGAAGGCGGACACCCGTCTCGACCTTGTTTACGTTCTGACCGCCGGCACCTCCCGAACGGAACAAATCCCATGAAATCTTGCTTTTTTCAACATTTATCTCGATGCTGTCGTCAACCAGAGGCGTTACGAACACGCTGGCGAACGATGTCATGCGCTTTCCCTGAGCGTTGTATGGCGATACGCGCACCAAGCGATGAACGCCGTTCTCGCCCTTTAGATAGCCGTAGGCCGAGTCGCCCTCTATTTCCATCGTTACGGTCTTTATTCCGGCCTCATCGCCGTCCTGAAGGTTGCTTATGCGCACCTTGTAGTTGTTAGCCTCAGCCCAGCGCATGTACATACGCATAAGCATCGAAGCCCAGTCCTGACTCTCGGTGCCGCCTGCACCCGAATTGATTTTCAGAACGCAGTCCATTCCATCGGCTTCCTCACGGAGCATGTTCTTCAGCTCAAGATTCTCGATTGCCTCTATTGCGTTGGCATAGGCTGTGTCTACCTCCTCCTCGGTAACGAGTTCGTCTTTGTAGAAATCGAAGTTTAGCTGAAGTTCGTCGGCAAGAACCTTTACTTCCTTGTATCCGTCAATCCACTTCTGCAAGTCTTTTACCTTCTTCATCTGCTCCTCGGCAGCCTTTGCATCGTCCCAGAATCCGGGAGCCTGCGTGCGAAGCTGTTCCTCTTCAACCTGAATGAGCTTGTTCTCGATGTCGAGGTAACGGTTCAACGCCTCGGTTCTGTCCTGAACATCTTTTAACTGATCTGTTGTAATCATTTATCTACCTAATTGTTGTTTTCTGACTTATTCTGCGTACATCGCGTCGATTTCTGCCTGATAGTTCTTGTAAAGGACAGGACGCTTTACCTTGAGGGTGTTTGTAAGCTCGCCCCTTGCCATAGAGAACGGCTCTGGCAGCAGGACGAACTTCTTAATCTGCTCGTAGTGTGCAAATTCCTGCTGAAGCGTGTCTATTCTCTCCTTGAACATCTCGTTTATCTGCTCGTTCTTGCAAAGCTCGGCTATCGAGTTGTATGCGATGCCTTTGCTCTCGGCATATTCCTTAAGTGCATCGTAGTTAGGGATTATCAGGGCCGAAGCAAACTTGCGCTGGTCGGCGATGATTGAAATCTGGTCGATGTAGCGGTCAACCACAAACTTGCTCTCGAGCATCTGCGGAGCGATGTATTTTCCGTTGGATGTCTTGAACAAATCCTTGATTCTGTCGGTAAGATACAGCTCGCCGTCCTTGATGTAGCCGGCATCGCCCGTGTGGAACCAACCGTCCTCGTCGATGGCAGCCTTTGTTGCAGCATCTTTCTTGTAATATCCCTTTGTGATGGTCTCGCCGCGAAGCAGAATCTCGTCGTTCTCGCCAATCTTGACTTCGAGGTTGAAGATTGGACGGCCGATGGAACCGATGGAAATCGGCTGTTTCAGCAAGTCGTTAGATACGGTTGCGGTACTCTCGGTAAGACCGTAGCCAACCATCATGTTAATGCCAACCGAATGGATAAGTTCCTCTACCTTTGGAGGCACGGCAGCACCTGCCGTCGGGAAGAAGTTGGCGTTTTCCAGGCCGAGAGTCTTCTTCAGAAGCGAGATTACGGTATTCTCGTAGAACTTGTATTTCAGTTTCAGTCCGATTGGAGGAGTAAGTCCCTTCAGGCGATACTCGACATTGTATTTGTGTCCGCACTCAAGAGCATCGCTCAGCAGCTTCTTCTGCATTCCTGACGATGATGCAATCTTCTCCTGCACTCCGGCATATACTTTCTCCCAGAAACGCGGAACGGCGCACATGCACGAAGGATGAACCTCGCGCATACTCTTCAGCACATCGACAGGGCGAAGGTTTACCGCCAACGTGCAGCCCTGATGGATGCAGAGGTATGACCACGCGCGCTCGAACACATGGGTGAACGGCAGGAAATTCAAGACTACATCGTTCTCGCTAAGTTCGGGAAGTCCCACGATGTTGGCATCGAAGGCCGCGTAATAGTTTGAGTAGCGAAGGGTTACGCCCTTGCTCTCGCCCGTCGTTCCCGAAGTGTAGAGGATGTTTACAAGTTCAGAATCCTGAACGTCCTGCTTGCGTTCCTCTATCTCCTTGTCGAAGTCATCGGTTGCGGTAGCCAAGAACTCGTCGAAATATATTGAAGTCGTATCCTGCGGATTCTTAACGACCTCGCGGCTGAAAATTATAAGTTTCTGAAGCGTAGGACACAGCGAATGTGAGCGGAAAGCCGTGTCGTACTGCTGCTGTTCGCCCACAAACATAAAGCGCACTTCGGCATCGTTCAGCATATACTGAACCTGAGCCTCGGAGCTTGTTGCATAGAACGGAATGGTAACCGCGCGGATGCCGTATGCGCCAAAGTCGCAATAGAAGCACTCCGGCATGTTCTGCGAGAAGACGGCTATGTTCTCCTGCACTCTTACACCCATTGCCATGAGTGCCTTTGACACGGCATTTACCTTTTCGGCAAACTGAATCCACGAAACTTCCAGCCACTTGTCCTGACTGTAATCTCTGTACTTCAATGCAATTCTGTTACCATACTTCTTAGCCTGTTCTTGAACCAAGATGTTTAAAGGCGTTATTTTATTTCTCATCTGTTTGTTTTTTATTCTTGCAAATATATTACTTTATTTGCAATAACATAAACAAAAAAACGCATTTTTTTGCATTAGCGGCAGATGCAGACGGAGTTGCCGGAGAATAGCAAGCAAATCGTGGCTTTTCGGGGACGCAAAAACAAAATCTCCAGCCGAATATTTCACGACTGGAGATTTCAGAACTTGCAGTTATGCGTTTTGCGACAAACTGCTCATAACACGTACAACACTTATCTAACTATCAATATCTTCTTTACAACCATTCCGTTCTGGCGGATTATGTTGAGTCCGCGCTGCAAAGACTGGATTCGAACGCCCTGAACGTTGTAGATTTCGAAGTTGCCATCTTCCAAGTCGGCAACGGCGGCGCGGCTGATGCCGGCTATTCCCGACGGAACTTTCTTCAGTTGGCAGTCGGCAAGCAGAAACTCGGAATAACCTGTACCCTCGTTCTCGAAGCGGATAACGTAGTTTCCGTCAGTCTCAACATCAAACTCAAGCTCGTGAACCTCGGCTGATGAGAGGTTTGCCTCGGTCTTTCCATTGGCATTCGGAGCGGCAAGATGATAGCTTGACTCTGCCACAACTTTTCCGGCAGACGTAAGAATCTGCGCCTTGAATCGTGGCGTGCCCTTCCATGCCGCCATAACATAATTCAGTTTGTACTTTCCGCTTGTAAGCGTGAGCGGATATTTCTGCTGCATTCCGTATTCGCAGTTCATAATTCGCCAATACAGAGCCTTGTTATAAGTGCCCTCGAAGCCTGAGAACGAACGTGCTCCCTGCCCGTACTGATTTGGATATTCGTGAACATCGTTCGTGCCCTGAGTAGCACGCCATCCTTCAGGTAGCGAAGATGTCGTGAAATCCATCTTGTATACAACAGTCTGGTCTTCGAATATTGGCTGAAGAGTTACGTTGTCATCTGGCATCACGAAAGTGCCGTCGTCTGCAATATTGATGTCGCCGTGGATTATGTTCCACCCAACAAAGGCGAATCCATCGTTTGGCGCAACGCTCAGGCGGACGGTCTTGCCTTCCTCGGCAGAATCGACGTCAGAAACCGCGTTTCCATCGGCGGCATCGAGAATAACAACGCTAAATTTCTCGGCTGGAGCATCGGCTGGAGCGAAAACAACCTGATCGATATACATGCTGATGCCCAGAGGATTGTCGATGATGAATGTATTTTCTCCCGAATTCATCGGGACTGAATATGTGGCTTTCTTCCACTCATTTTTGGCGGTTTTATCGCATTTCAGAGCGGTGCGTTCGCCGTTCATCTTGCAATAAATGTTGCCCGACTTGTTTGGCGAGGTAAATCGGACGCTTACGTTGTACGTTCCTGTCTTCTTCACGTTAACGACGGTTTTCAGACTACCTTGCTGACTGGTTCCCATATCCATGTAGCCGTTACCAGAGTGTCCTCTCTCGTCGGGATTGTTCTCGTACGGATACACCATGCACGAAGCGATGTTCTTGTAGTCCATGTCCTCAGCCTCGATTATGAGTTCGCCGTTGTAAGAAGCATCGGGCTGTTTTGGAAACGCAAGCGGCTTGCTCGATGCGTAGTCGGTGCTTCGCTCTGTGGCGTTGCCCGAGCATCGGATATCAACATCGACCGCGCCGTTGTGACTGATTGTGAGCGTGTAAGTGCCCGAAGCCTCGTTCCACTCGTCGAACGAAGAGCCTTTGGCATCAACGCGTTTAGTAAGCGTGTACGATGGTTTTGTCTTCGCGCCTCTGACAATAATCTTGTCGGCTATATTCGATGTCGTATCCGAGCGGAAGTTGTTGAGATAAAACGTGATATGGTCGGCATACTCGCGGATTATTCCGCTGCTGAGTTTGCCGTATTCCAAATCGAGCGACTCGCAAGTATTGTATTTCAGCGGAACGGACGCGCTGCTCTTCGTCTTTTTGTTGAGATAAGTGTACGGTGTGTATGTTACGAGTTGATTCTTGAAACGCGAAACAAACATATCGCCGTCACTCACCTTCGGATAGGCAGAGTTGAACATATCGACCTTGGCCGCCTCGGTTGCCCAGACAGAAGTCCGTTCCGATTTCTTTACGACATTCGGAATGGCTTTTGCCTTGTCGTCGGCAAGTTCCAGAACCATCGGAATTGTTCCGTATCTGCCCGAGCCTTTCAGATAGCAGAAGTTGTTGCCCATCTGTCCGTTTCCACGATTAAATGGGTCGTTTGCCTTGTAAAGTCCGTCGAACAGACTTCCCCAGGTGGCATACATCGCCTCGTTGTCGCCGTCGGCAATATCGTTAAGCGTAACGACCTTTATGCCTTCTACGACCTCGTCTCTCGTCGGAATATACATCGTTCCGTCGATAATCTTTCGGTACATATCGAGCCACACGTTTGGAAATCCGGCAAAATAGCCCCAATTTCGGCGGCGATAGCCATCGGCTGTAGTGGTTTCTGAAAGATTCTTGAAATCCTGAGTCCAAATCAACTCCGGACCGTCCCAAACCGCGCCGCCGTTCTGACAGGTCTGCTCCATAACCGTACCAATTCCGGCAGCCTCTGGATATGTCTGCGGATGATTTTTTCCGAAGAACTCTTCGAGAGTGCCGTCCCATCCGCAGTTGTCGTATCGCACTCCGTAGTTCTTAGCCAAGCCCGATACGAACGGACCGAACGTTACGCTCTCGTTGTTGTAGAAACAGGTTGATGTGGTGTACTTGTAAAGCCACAATATTGCTTCGGGATACCTTCGGCATGCGTCCAAGAGGTCGGGATTGCGTTTCATCATCGCAAGCGGATTGAGCGCGTGCGAATAAATGTTTCCGCAGAAACTTACGGTAAGGAATCCGCCGTACTTGTGCGCCATCGGAACGAGTTTTGCAAACAATGCAATTCGGCTTGCCTGACTGCTCGAACTCTTGTCGCCCGGCTCG
>JBGUGY010000111.1:0-2206 GCA_045111775.1 Bacteroidaceae bacterium
AAAGTAAGCCTTCATCTGCCCGATGTATTCTTCCTTGGTTATCGGGCTTGGAAGATGCTTGTTTACCTCGCCTACAAACTGGGCGCAATGTTCAATCATCTCGTCCATAGAGCAGTCGGTGGTAAAGCTGCCGTCCTTGTAGCAGTACATGCAGTAGTCCTCGTTCTTGCAGCCGTCGGCATTAGTGCCGAGAACTTCGGGAGTGAGCGGCATTCCGCAACTCTGACAAAATTTCTGTTCCATCTTCAAATGTTTTTAATGGTAATTATCTTTGCACATTTCCATAGTGCTGCGGATGAGCCTTGGCTGAGTTGTAAGCCATGACTTTTCCTTCGGGACTGAAGACAACGGTGAAAATCATTTCCTCGGGGCCGGCAATCTCGCCTACGAACTTTCGGTAGCCCCATTCCTCGCCGTTTTCATCGGCATTCTTGAAGAGCGGTTTGCCCAGAAGATTTTTTACCTCATCCTTCGTCATTCCTATTTCAACTTTGTTTATTTTTACGGTGTCGCGCGTTGACATGCAACTGCTGAAACCGAGTCCGAGTGCCAAAAATAATGTTTCAATTTGTATATTGTTCATTTTTTCTGATTTTTTTTGTGTTTATGACTTCATTCTGTTCTGCGCGTCCTTGCCTGCGCCCGTGCCCTTGTACTTGCTTCGGGCTGAGTTAAGGCGATAGAAGAGCGACAGATGCAACTTGTGCCGCGAATACTTGTTTGCCTGCCAAATCTGATAGTAGCCCATGTCGCCGTATTCGTTCATTCCGCTGCGCTGAAGAACATCGAGCACGGCGGCACGGATGGTGAGCGAACGGTCTTTCAGCAGACTCTTCTGCGCAACAATGCCAAGGCGAACCTTGTCGTAGCTGTTGTAGAAGTTCATGTCGTGACCGCGCGACTGGAACATCAGATTCAGGTCGAACTGCCAGCCGTGCTTCAGACTGATGGTGTTGAAGGCATTGACCGTGTATGTTGGCTTGTTGAACGAGCGGCGTCGGCCGTCGTCGAGCGTAAGCGTAAGGTCGGGTCTGTCTATCCCAGCCGTTGCGTTGAGCGACCATATTCCAGCTTTTGGCGTTGCCGAGATGTACGCGCTGTAGTTGTCGTAAGGGTCGGCAAGGTTTATGTGCTTTATCAGCGCCACGTCGTTGTCTCTGAGGAACGACCATTGCGTTATGGCATTCTTGTTGCGCTCGTATGATGCCGACAGCGTGAGCCACTTCCACGATAGGTTTAGCGTGAGGTCGCGCATACGCTCGTTAAGCAGTTGCGAGTTTCCTGCCTGAAGCGAGTATCGGCTTATGTACGTTACGGCATCGTTCATGGCAAAGAAACTCGGACGGCTGGTCTTGAGGCTGTATGCCAGCGCAGCCTGAATCTTTCCGAGGCTTACCGAATAAGAAGCCGTAGGGAAGAACTCGTCTTGCGGACGGTGCAGAAAATCGTTTGCCAGAGCGTCGCTGTAGTCGAACAGCGTGTGTTCGTAGCGCATTCCGATGCTTGCCCTTCCTGCATTTCCGAAGTCGCACGCATACTCGGCAAAGGCGGCTATGTTGTCTTCTTTTATGTCGGCATCGGTGTTGGAGATTGATGCCTTGTCAATCCAATAAGTGTTGTGCCGTCTTACGAATGTCATTTCCGTTCCTGCCTCTACGTCGCCCTTCCACACGGGGTAGGAGAGAACGAGTTTGGCGGCATACAGACGGCTCTCTGTTCCCGACTTGCTAAGTATGTAGTCGTTGTTCAGAAGGCTCGTCTCCACGTTGTGGCGGTCGGTATTGGTCTGTGTGCGCATGAAATCGACATTGAGGTCGATGCCCAACTTGCCCGCCGTGCCGTTGTAGTAGGCATTTGTAAGGATGCCCAGCGGCTTCGTCTCGCGGTTTGTCTGGTCGGAGTAGAGATGGTCGGTTTTATTGTTGTCGATGTAAACGTCTTCGTCATAGATAACCTTATTTTTTCCGTCGAAAAACTGACTTAGGTCGGCTCTCACTCCAACCGAGTGCGAGTCGGAAATCTGCCAGTTTGCTCCGGCGGTGTAAGTGATGTCGTTATGATACCAAGTCATTGTGTATGGTCCGTCTTGGCAGAACACCCTGTTGGGCGTTGTCGTAACCTCTTTCAGAGTGCTGTATTGCCGATAGTCCTGATGAAAGTAGTAGACCGAGCCGAACACGTCGAATCCGTTTGTGCGGTAGTTCAT
>JBGUGY010000112.1:0-7220 GCA_045111775.1 Bacteroidaceae bacterium
TACTGGTCGGAAGGACCGAGAGCCGTAGGACCGCAGAGAGCCTTTCGGTAAGGCATTGGAGTACAGTCGCGGATGTTTGGCTCAGACGCATCCATCCACCAAGCATCTACACCATATTTAAACAGATGCTCGTTCATCTGATTCCAGAAAAGCTTGCGCGCGCCAGCCGAATAAGCATCGTAGAACGAACCGACATAACCCGGTCCGACCCAGTCCTTTATATTGTCCTTGACAGCCTGCATATACATCCAGCCGTTCTTTTCGAACTCCTTGAAATGCTCGGTATTGACGTAGTATTTTGGCCAATGCGAAATCATGTAGTGCGCATGCATTCCGTGAATTGAGTCAATCATCTTCTGAGGCTCAGGAAAACGCTTTGGGTCAAACTCGAACGAGCCCCACTGGTCTTCCTTCCAGTAAAGCCAGTCCTGAACGATGTTGTCGATTGGCAGATTATTGTCGCGGAAATGCTTCAGAGTGCTTACAATCTCGTCTTGAGTGTTGTATTTCTCTCGGCTCTGCCAGAATCCGAGAACCCACTTCGGCATAACCTGCGCCTTTCCCGTAAGAGTTCGGTAGCCGCTGATAACCTCGTCCATATTCTTTCCGGCAATGAAATAATAGTCGAGCGACGGAGTCATCTCGCTCCAGAAAGATAACTTTTTCTGTTCTTCTTCTGATTCAGGAGCAATGGCACGGAGGCTACAATAAGAATCGCCGCCGTCAGGATACCAGTCGATAAGAAGATGATGTTTCTTGCCGTTCTTCAACTCAACGTTGAATTTGTAAGAATTTGGATTCCAAGCCGTGCGCCAACGTTCAGAAACCACTTCCTTGCCATCGATGTAGACCTTCATGTATCCAGCATAGTAAAGAAGGAAGCGATAGAGAGCATCTCTATCTGGCTGAATATAACCCTCATACTGAACATGAGAGCCATTGAGAGGAAAAGCCTCTGGGAAATTTTTGCGTGTATAGATATGGTCGAAATAAAGCGAATCTTCGGTTCTGACAACCTTCTTTGCGCCAGTAATTGCAAGCGGAATGTATGTTCCTGTCAGTCCGCCTGCCTTTCCGTCCTTGTCATAAAGTTTAAATGCTTTCTGAAGTTGAAGATAGTCGTTCGGATTTCCCCATCGGCAAAGCGAATAACTGTCCCAAAGGATTCCGTAGTTGTGCGTACTGATAATGAACGGAATTGACACCTTTGTATTATACTGATAGAGTTCCTCGCTCTTGCCCTTGTAGTTCATGTCGTTGGCCTGATGCTGTCCCAAGCCGTAGAAAGCTTCGTCGTCGGAACTTTCGAACACGGTTCGGTAACTGTATCCTTTTGTATCGCCTACGTTGTATGGAGTGAATGTCTTTCCTTTCTCAGAATCTTCCTTCAGAATAACATTTCCGGTGAGGTCGGTAAACTTAACCTCGCCAGTCTTTTTGCACACAACCGCCTTGATTGACTGGGTTGTGAGCGTCACCTCCTTGTCGTTTTCAGCAACGGTGTATTTTGGCTTTGCCTTCTGAGGTACGATTATCAGGCTTGTGCTCTTTGGGAACACAGCATCGGGAGTTGCTTCGACACGGATAATCTTGTCGCCAACAACTTGTAGTTTCACGGCTTTAGGCTTGCTCGAATCTTTCTGTTCCAACCTTACAACAATTCCGTTTCCGACCTTGTCGTAAGCAAACAAACCTTGACTTAGTGCAAGCAAACTTGCACATAGTATCATTTTAGCGTTCTTCATTGATTTTTTTATTAAAAGTTATTTCTGCAAAAATAAGCAGAACTTTTCAATAAAAATTGTACAAATAAGACGCAAAAATGATACAATTTTGTTAAATCCTATGTTTTTTTGTTAAATCATTTTGTGCAGTGATTCTTTTGATACTCCGAAGGTAACATTCCATACATCTCCTTGAAATATTTGCTGAAGTATCTCGGACTGTTGAAACCAACCATGTAAGCCACCTCTGATACGTTCAGCTGGCTGTCGCGAAGCAGATGCTTTCCGCGCTCAACGCGAAGGGCGCGGATAAGTTCCAACGGAGTCATGCCCGTTACGCCAAGAATCTTCTTGTACAGATGAACACGCGATATGCCAAGACTCTCGCTGAGTTCCTCGACGGTGAGGTCGATTTTGCTGATATTCTCGTTTATGTAGAATGTCGCACGCTCAACAAGTTTCTCGTCTCTTACGGAATATTGCCTTGTAGTCTCGGTTTCTGCCGATTCAACTTCCGGCTCCGGGTTCTGAACTTCTTCATGAGAACCCGATTTCTCTACGATTCTTTCGACCTTGAGCATGAGCATGTCGAGGTTGAACGGCTTGGTGATGTAATCGTCGGCACCGCTGCGAAGTCCTTCGACCTTGTGTTCCTCGGCAAGACGCGCGGTGAGCATGAAGAACGGAATGTTCTTGAAGCGTTCGTCGTCCTTAACGCGCTTGCAGAGTCCGTTGCCGTCGAGGAGAGGCATCATCACGTCGGAAAGAATGATGTCGGGCGTACACATCTGCAAGAATTTCCATGCCTGCTCGCCGTTGCGCGCACAGACAACCTGATATTTCGAAGAGAAACATTCTTCCATAAAATCGAGAAAATCCTTGCTGTCGTCGACAATCATCACCAGCGGAGCATTTTTCTGCCCGGTGATGACCATATCGTCCTTCTCGACAATAAGTTTTGAACACTCTTTTACAACAGGCTTTCTTGTCTCCGAAACTGGAGCTTTCTTTTCCAGCACAACAGGAATATCGACAATAAAGACTGAACCGCCGCCAACATTGTCAACGACCTTAACCGTGCCCTCGTGCAAAGAAACAAATTCTTTTACGAGGCTAAGTCCGATGCCACTTCCGCCGCAGACATCAGTAACGCCTTCGGTTTCAGTCTGATAAAAGCGTTCAAAGATGCGAGTTTTGTCCTCATCCTTTATTCCAACGCCAGTGTCGGCAACTCTGATTTCGAAAATCTGCTGAGAGTTTTCGCGTTCCAAGACCTGAAGCGACACGTCTATTCGTCCGCCTTCGGGCGTGAACTTGCACGAATTTGACAGAAGATTCATAACGATTTTGCCCATCTTATCCTCGTCGAACATCATATAGAACGACGGCTGAGACGAGTAGAACGTGATGCAGAACTTTCGGTCGAGCAACTCGCTGAACGAGTTTGTTATGTTCTGAATGAAACTTACAATATCGCCGTTGATTCTGTTCAGTTTGAACGACGACATGTCGCTCTTTCTGAAATCGAGCAACTGATTTACGAGCGTCAAGAGTTTCACGGCATTGTTGTGAACCATCGAAAGCGTTTTCTTCTTTGCATCATCGGTCTCGTTGCTTAGCAGATTTGCAATCGGCGTGATGATGAGCGTAAGCGGCGTGCGGAGTTCGTGGCTCACGTTGGTGAAAAATCGCAGTTTCATTTCGTCAACCTCGTGATCCTTTTCAGCCTCGCGCTTAATCTGCTCAATGCGGAGTTTCTCCTTCTGCCTGCGGATTGTGCGGTTATGATGATACCAATAGAAGCAGCCAAGCAGAACGGCATACAAGAAATAAGCCCACGGAGTGCGCCAGAACGGCGGATGAACAACGATAGTCAGCACGCTTTCGACATCGCTCTCGTAGTCGCCGTTTACGCATTTTACGCGCAGTTTGTACGTTCCAGATTCGAGCCCTGTGAAAGTCAGCACATGCTGATTGGCATCGGTGAAAAGCCAGTTATCGTTAAATCCTTCGAGTTGATATTTGTATCTTGTCTTCTCGGTAAAACGATAATCGTCCAAGCCAAGAGCAACGGAAAGCACGTTCTGATCGTAATTCAGTTCGATAACGCCGTTATTCGCCACGGCACTTTCCATCACTACCCTGCCGTCGTACTTCTCGCCCACCACAACGTTCTTGTTGAAAAGCTGAATCTGCGAGAACAGAACCTTCGGCAGCTTCTTGTGCTTTATCACGCTCTGCGGATTGAACTCGTTGATTCCAGCGGTGCATCCTATCTGAATCTCGCCCGATTGTGTCATCAAAATTGAGCGCAGATTGTAGTCCAAGCCCACAAGTCCGTCGGATTCGTAGTAATTGTAAACCTTGAACTTCTTTTTAGAGTCAGAATCAACGACAATGTTCGACAGCCCCTTCGACGTGGTTATCCAAATGTTATGCTGTCTGTCTTCGGCTATTCCGCAGATAACAGAACTGGCAAGACCTGTACTTTCGTCAAGAATGTCGAGTTCATCAACCTGCGCATTAAAGATGTTCAGACCGTTGTCCGTGGCAATCCAATAAAGTCCACGGCTATCGACAAAAACCTGATTTACGTTTCCCTTTGTAAACTGCTTGTCGTGGTGGATTGTTCCGACATAATTGTTTACATGATAGTCCAAGCCGTTTATCACCGAAATGCCTTTTGAACCGCCAAGAACGATGTTGCCGCTGCCATCAACCACAACCGACGACAGATAGTCGGAAAGGATTCCGCAGTTTGCCGAGTTGAATGTTGTGAAAGAGTTTGACGACACATCGAATTTCTGCAATCCGCCGCCCAGAGTGGCAATCCAGATGTTGCCCTTTCCGTCCTCGGCAAGCGACCACACGTTGTCGTTGGCAAGAGTATTTGGGTTGGAAGAATCGTTTCTGTAAGCCGTAATTCCGCCATCTTTTCCAAAGCGGTACAATCCGCCCCAATACGAGCCGAACCACACATCGCCATTGCGCGCCACGAGCGAACTCACGAAGATATCGCTCAGGAGTTGCTTGCAATTCTGCTTGTTGAATCGCTTTTCTATGCCGTTTTTCTTGTCGTAGAAGATTATTCCGTTGCCGTTCGTACCATACCAATAGTTTCCGGCCTTATCCTGAACCATCGTATTAACATCTTCAATGCCTACAAATCCGAAATTGTAGAGGTTTCTGCAAGTGTAAGAAATTCCGTTTTTGTACGTTCCAACCCACAAAAACGAATTCTGCTTATCGAAAAACAATGTCGAAACCGGATTGGTTGCCGAGATATTCTTAGACTCCTCGTACAACGGAACAAGAAGAGTCTCGCCATGCTTGTAATCTATCTTGAAGAGATTTGAATGGTCTGTGCCAAGCCAAACGTTGCCCGAAGCATCCTCAACCGCGCTGCAAACCGCGCTGTCGGCAAACCGTTTATCGAACTTCAGCCCCTTAGCCTGACAGAAGTCGGCAACAGACGAGAACCAACGGCGATGCTGCCTGGAATAAATAAAGACCTGTCGGGCAGAGAAAACCCACACATTCTCGCCGCTATCCTCGAACACGTTGTACTGGTTTCGTGGCGATGCGCCCAAATCGAGCAATCGGTTGTGATGCCACAGAACCTTCGCCGTCTTTCCGTTAATCGAAGCCAGAGTTGCATCGTTATAGACAACAAGAACGCCGTTTTTCGACTCACAGATGGCAGAAATCTGTCCCATCGGAAGCGCCGGATTGTCTCCGTTCATCGAAAATGTGGTCTTCTTGCCCGTCTTAACATCGCAATAATAAACGCCATGTCCCATAACATAGCACCACAGATTCTTGTTTCTATCAACATGAATCTTGAAGGCATATCCCTTGACATCGAACACATCGAGCAGCTCGCTGAACTGAGAAAACCGCTCTGTCTTCGGATTGAAGAGGCAATAAAGATTGGCATCGGAAATCAGAAGTCGGCCGTCTGCCAGTTCCTGAACCGAAATAAGTTTGTTGTCGAGCATCATTCCTTCAGCAATGCCAATGGTTCGGAAAGAATATCCGTCGTATCGGCAGAGACCTCCGCCTGTGGCAAACCACATGTAGCCGACATGGTCACGGCATATTCCGTTAATCATGTTGTTAACAAGTCCGCTTCTTCCGTCAAGATGCCTGAAATTATAGTTATTCGCTTTTAAACGAAAACAAAAGCAAGTTATAAATAGGTATAAAAAAAGTATTTTCTTCATAAAACCGGTTTGACTTTACAAAGAAAATACTTTTTTGTAATATATGAATGCTAAATCAATTAAAATTTGTATTCAAGTCCCACACTTGTCTTCATGATGATGACGTGCGAGTTTCCGTTGAATCTGAATTTGTTGTTCTGGAATACGTCGACCTCTGGAGTAACGTTAAGCGAAACCTTCTCGCTCAAATCATACGAGAGCTGCATTCCTGCAACAGCTCCGAAATTCGAGCCGCTATTGTCGTTATTATTATTAACTTCAACATTCGGTTTGTTAACATTCGACAACTTAGCCTCCATCGGGAACATGAGAGCCGGGCCAACGAAACCGTCGAGTTGCACCTTGCGTTCCTTGTCAGTTCCGCTCAAGAAGTTGCTCACATTCATCTGATAAGCAAGCGACGTAACTATGTAGTTTTGCTTACTTCTTATTGCATCACGATGACTGGTATTTGGGAAATAAGCAATTTTGTCTGCTTCGTAAGTATCGTAACTCAAACCAAATCTAAGTCCTGAAACCGTATTGAAACGATATCCTAAATCCAAATTGACAGCAGGATGCAGTTTTGTCTCAACATCACTTAGCATTGCCTTCATGTGAGTGACATCTCCAATGCTCAACTGAGCAAAGAATCCTGTCTTGTAATAAGCAGCATCGTCATTTCTATCCTGCTTGCCTACGCAATCGACAGTAACACCAGCATTAACACCACTCTGCTTTGATGTGATTGTTCTGTACTGATAATCGTACTTGCCCTTTGAGTAGAATGGTTCTATGAAGAAGCGATGAGTTCTTGAACATCTTGCCCACAACTGAGCACTTGCATACCATCCTTGATATGAGCCTTTTATCCACCCGTAACGTCTGTCGGCTATCACAGCCTCATACTTTCTGATATGTCCGAACTCAGGACCGAATGTCAAGTTCACTCCAACTGGTGTATCTTCGCTGTAATTCTCAGACAGAGCAAACGGATTTACCATCAGAGAAACTCTTCCTGTGAAAGAACCGACTGTAGTCTTTATTCCATCAACATTCTCTATTTCGTTCCACTTTGCTTCAGATACAGTTCCAGATGCCTTCAAACCCAAGAACGGAGCAAGCCACTTACCTACGGCAACGGTATAACGCTGTCCTGTACTATTCTTTCCCTTCAAACCCTCGCT
This sequence comes from Bacteroidaceae bacterium, assembly GCA_045111775.1. Taxonomy (GTDB): domain Bacteria; phylum Bacteroidota; class Bacteroidia; order Bacteroidales; family Bacteroidaceae; genus Ga6A1. The sequence continues at coordinate 7,114 of JBGUGY010000112.1, forward strand.
ATCGTTAAAGTTATGAAGTCCTGTTGAACATTCGAAGAAGGCTGGTGCCAAGAAGTTTGACATATCGCTCTGATGCTGCAAGAAACTGTTTGTATACAATTGGTTGT
>JBGUGY010000113.1:0-7121 GCA_045111775.1 Bacteroidaceae bacterium
TTCACATCGGCGAGTGTTACGCTTTCCATCAGCGCGTGTTCAATCTCGGCCTCGTCTTCGATAGACATGAGGTGGGTGGCGTTGCAGAAATGGTTTATAATCTGCCCGACATATTCGCGGTTGCGCTCCTTGTCCTTGTTGTCTACGCGATGCTCAAGATTTACGTTGTGCTGAAGTTTTGCGTGCTCCAGTTCAGCCTCGGTGAAGCCGTTCTTGCGCGCATTCTCAACAACCGAGAAAACCTCGTTTATGCCTTCCTGAATACGGTCGGGAAAGAGTCCGATGTTTAGTGAGAAGGCATCTTTCTCGTCGGCGATGAAGAAACTGCCGTCGCGGCATGAAGCCGAGAGCACGAGCGGATGCTCAGCCACGGTGAGGTCGGACAGTCGCTGGCGAAGAATGAACATGGCAAGGCGCGACTTGTAATCGTCGGCAAACGCCTCGCGAGTGGCTCTCTGGCTTCGCGGCGAGCTGTTGCGCTTCATGTACATGCTGAAGTTGAGCGTAGGCTGCTCCTCGTCTGCCACGACATACGATATTGTCTTCTGATTGTCGGGAACAGGGTAGTAGATGCGCTCGGCGGCATCTGGTGCGGCTGCCGGGATGTTGCCGAAAATCTTCTTGATTTTTCTTTCAACATCGGCAACGTCGATATCGCCAACAACGATTACTGCCTGCAAGTCGGGGCGATACCATTTGCGGTAATATCGCCTTAAATCCTCGTGGCGGAAAGTATCGACAACCTCGATGCTTCCGATAGGAAGACAGTCGGCATATTTTGAGCCTTGATACATCGTTGGCATGGCATCTTCCATCAGTCGCTGAATGGCGCGGTTGGCACGTCGCGTGCGCCATTCTTCGTGAATAACGCCTCGCTCTTGGTCAATCTCGTTGTCGCGCAGCAGAAGGGCATGACTCCAGTCGCTCAGGATAAGGAGACATGTATCTGTTACGCCCTCTTTGTTTACAGGCGCGTTGGCTATGTTGTAGAGCGTGCGCTCGATGGCTGTAGATGCGTTGAGGTCGGCTCCGAACTTTATGCCGTTGCGCTCGCACCAGTTGCGTATCGAGTTCTTTCCGCCGTTGCCGTCGGGAAAATGCTCCGTTCCGTTAAATGCCATGTGCTCGAGGAAGTGGGCGAGACCTCTCTGCTCGGGCTCTTCGAGAATAGAGCCTACGCGGTTGGCGATGTAGAAATCAGCCTGTCCCGGAGTCTGGCTGTTGTGGCGTATGAAGTAAGTCATGCCGTTGGCAAGTCTGCCCTCGGTAACCGCCTTGTCTTTAGGCAACGGCTGCGCCTGTGCCGACAGAGTCAGCGCAAGCGCAGCTATTGCAGTTACTATTTTAATCATTTTTATTTGTTCAGATATTTGCGTCCGTTAATAATCGTGATGCCCTTAGATGCAGGATTTACGCGCTGTCCGGCGATGTTGTATGCCTTTGCGCTTTCGGTGTCGGCTACGGCAGTCTTTTCAATTCCGGTTGTGCCGAAGTCGAGTGCGTAGCTCATGTAAACAACGCCCCAGTACGACTTGCTTCCAACGGCAAGAGTGGTGTACTCACTGCCGTTAAGGATTGTGGCTTTCTCGCCCTTTCCGCGGTTGCCAACAACGAATGTGTTGCCGTCCTGCAAAGGTGTTGCAATCATTGCTACCGAGCCGAATGCGTTGCAGACTGATATTGTCTCTTCCTTAGCGAGTGTTTCTTTGTTCAATACGGTAAACACATGGCCTACTGCAGCGTTCATGTCGTATCCGGTTGCAACAATCTTGTCGCCAATCCAAGTGCCGTAGTATGCGCTGACCGACTTTGAATCGGCAAAGCAATATGATGCCTCCATGTCGCCTGTTGTTGCATCTGCCTTCATAACAAAGCCCTTCAGCATTGTGCTGTTGCTCGAAACGAAGGCTTCGGTACTGCCATCCTCGGCAAATCCGCCGTTTACAGAGCCTGTGAAGTAGAGTTTTCCGTCGGCAAGTTTAATATTCTTGTTCTGTATTACCATTGAACCCTTGCTGTTTGCAACCGATGCAAGTGTCTTGATGTAGTCAACTGTCATGTCGGCTGTGCTTGCTGCGCCGTAGAACATTGTCTGGAGTGATGCGCTTGCGTTGATGTTCTTGCCGTCGATGCTCAGTACATCGGCATCGGCAGCCTTCTTTGCACGACCGCTGAAGTAGATTTTTCCGCCAGCGTATGTCATGTTGTCGATATACGACAGTTCGCTCTTTCCGCTTGTAAGAAGTGATTTCTCGAAGAAACCGTCCTTGTTCAGTTTGACGATGAACAGTTCGCCTGTTGCAGTCTGGGCATCTCCGCTCCACTCAGCCGTATTGCCGCAGACGAGAGTCTCGGTTGTGTTGTCGGCCTTAGGGATGTAGAGTTCTGAACGATAGTTTCCGGCAATGTAGATGTTGCCGTCCTCGTCTGTTGCCAGTGCATCGAGGTATGTGTTTGTGAGGCTTGGCGAGTTGGCGAGGTCTGTGAGAACCTTGCTGCGCAGAACTCTGTTCCACTCAATGCTGCCGTTGGCATCGAACTTCAGAATTACGTTTACCGACTCGGTGTTTGATGAGCCGACGTAAAGTTCGGTGTCGAAAGCAATTTCGTAGTTACTGCCATCTGCCTGAACAATAGAGAGTACCTTCTTGTTGTTGAAATCCTTGGCAGGAACGAGGGCGCGCGCCTCTAATGTTGCAACAAATCCGCCGTCGGCAGTTGGCGACACGTGTGAGCAGCCAGAGTTGATGTATCCGTAGTTGCTGTAAACCGTCCAGAGAACGCTGCCGTCGGCTGGCGATGTCTTCTGAATAAGTGCGTTTGCGCAATAACTGTTGCCTGTGTATTCGCCGCCCTTGAATGATGTAGCGGCATTGTCGAAGTGCAGATATTCTGTGCCGGCATCGGACTTAGAGCCCCATTCGCTGAACACGATGTAGTTGCCGTCGGCAAGTTTGTTAATGCTGATAGGGCTGTTACCCGAACTTGTCTGTCCTTGAATAGAGTGTGCCCAGTTGAGTGTTGCTGCAAGTTGTGCGCTTGCGCTGATGCTGAGAGCCAAGAGTGCTCCGACTAAAATAGTAAATTTTCTTTTCATTGTTATTTTGTTTTGTTCTTATTTTTCTGTCCTTTCAGAAGTGGCATCCAACCGAAATAGTTATCATGTCCTGATGATGCAACTTTCTGTAATGCTGATAATTATATTGCAGCATCGCGTATATCGAAACCTTCCTGTTGGTGTCGTATTCGACTGATGCCTCGGCACTTATTTCGCTACGGCTGTTGCCCAGATATTCGGTTCGCCATAGCCATGCGCCGTATATCTCGTCGTTGTTGAAGTCCTGCTTTTCTCCTTCGATTTCGTTCTTCAAACCCGACAGAAATCTGGCTTCTGCGCCGATGCTGTACATCATTCTGCCACGGATGCGGTTTCCGCCAACGGCGAGGCGAGTCGACAGCATATCGGCGTTGAACCGTCGGCTTGGCGATGATTCGTACTTCTCTTCTTGGACGATATTGCCGATGCCAGCCGATGCGTAGAGCGAGCCGTTTCCGTAGTGGTGCTGAACGGTCGCGCTCAGATTCGATTCGAACGTGAAATCACCGTACATCTGCTGCTGTGCAATCTGCGGATAGATGTTGTCCTGCGCGCTTCCGAAGATGTTTTCCGTGCCTTTGGCATTCTTCACCTTGGCAGATGCCGCCACGCCCCATTCGGTGCGCTCGCCTCGGGCTGTGAAGCCGACTTTTGCGTTTGCCTCGGCGGTTTTCTTCTTTGCAAGCGGAAGCTGATTTAGCGATGTGATTATCTTCTCTACATCAGAAAAAAACGCGCTTGCCGATGCAAACAGTCCGATGTTGTCTTTCTGTCCCCAAGTCAGTGTTGCGCCAATATTCTCGCCGTTGTAGTACGAACTTGTGTTGTCGCCACGGAAGCGGTAATAGTCGTTTCCTGCGCCCGTGAGATGGTAGAACGTAGGCGTTGACACTTGGTCGTAAGTCTTTATGCTGCTCGTCTGTTTGTACTTGCCAAGGGTGATGTCGATGGCATAGAAATACTTTTCTTTCATCAGCCCGAGTCCGAAGCCGATTTTGAAGTCGCTCGACAGATTATTCGGGCGTGGGTCGATGGTTCGGTAGGCGAGCCGTGCCGAATATTCGCCCTCGATGGCGTATGTCATTTCAGAGTTCAGTTTCTCGCTGAATTTTGTGTAGCTTGCGCCGCCCTTGAATTTGTAGAGCTCCGATTTCAGCCAACCGCCAATGCAGTCTGCCGTGATGTAAGGGTAGACGATGTCCGCGTCGTTCGTCTCGGCAAAGCGGATGTTTTCGGTCTTGCTGTGCTCATAGCTTGCGCCTCCCCAAAGCGTTGTTGAGCTAAGGTTGGCGTTCAGGTTCTTGATGTACGAGTCTATGCCGATGCCAGCCGCGTTTTCGCCGTCGCCAGCCTCAGGAACGGTGGCAGATGACGCGCTGCGGTGCGAATATCCGGCGCGAATGTCGTTGAGCGATTTGTTGCTGCGCAGAACTTGAAGCGACGGCGCATCGAACAGATAGCTGCGCATCTGCCTTACGCGGTTGTCGTGGTCGGCGATGTTAAGCAGAAGACTGCTTTCCTGAGCCGAGATGTGCGTGCTGCACGCCGTGAGTAATATGTAGAGTAACTTTCTGTGCATGATGATGTTAGTTGACTGGCATTATGCCGTCGAGAGTCTTTGTCTCAGCCTTTGTGCCGTCGGTGGCAATTACTGATTTCTGAAGTTCGATAACCGATGGAATGCAGTCTGCATTGAAATCGTCGGTCGAGTTGTTCGTGTCCTTCAGATGGCGTGTGCCGTCGCTGTTGATGTACTGAACCTTTCGGCGCACCGATTTGAAGAAGCGTGTCTTGTCGTTGTCGGTCGTTCCGCAGTGTGTCCATCCGGCATCTACCGACGGTGGCAGAACGTTCCATTTGCGGGCAGCCTCAACGCTCAGGTTCACGCCGTCGAGAATCCAACTGTTTGGCATCTTAAATGCCTGCTGCTGCATCGGAAATGCGCCTGCCGCGGTGTACACGGTATAATCGTACGAGTACCAAAAATCTTTCAGATACGTCTGTTTGTCTATCGGAACTCTGACGAGCGCGATTGCTGAGAATCCGCGGTTGTGAAGGGTGTAGAACGTTTCGGTGTAGCAGTACCATTTGTCGAGGTTTGGCACGGTTTCGCTGTCAATGTCGAGCATCGACGGATTTTGCGACACGTCGTACCATTCAAAGTCTGCCGCGCTGAGGTCGAACGAGTTCGGATTGGCATTGCGATGGTCTATGCCTGTATCGCAAAGCAGCAGCGACTGCCCCGGAAGGACAGGATGGTCGTGCCCCGAGCCGGGAATGAGGTAGAGCGACTGAATCGTCATCGTGTCCTTGCGGATGTCGGGTGAATATTCGGTGTTGGCGGTCGATTTGAATTTCGACTCGCAGAAGCCCACTCCGTCGGCATAGAGCACATGGTCGGTGTTGTTGAAGATTTTTATGTATCCGTCGCCGTAATATGCCGAGCCCGAAGGACGGAGCGTTCCGGTGAAGAAAATCTCCTCGATGATGAAGTCGTCGTTCTCCGCGCTGAGGAACGTCTCGATATTCACGTTGCACGAACTTTGCGTTATGCTCACGTTTTCAGCCTTTCCCGACAGAGTGCCTTTTACGGTGCTCGTCTCCGTTCCGTTTGATGACGAGAATCGGACTTCGGCAGAGTAGATGAAGTCGTACAGTCCGCTAACGATGTCAATCTTGCTTTTCGATGGCAGAATCTGTGTCTGCCCAGTCGAAAGATTCACCGCCTTAATCTCCTCGCTTACGATTGTCAGCCCTTCGGCATTGGCGGGGTACGATATGCTCACCTCTGTCTGAGTGCGGCTGATTTCGTTGTCGGAGCACGAACAGAGCAGAGCCACAACCAACGCCGTGGCAATGCCTGTCGATTCTATGTATTTAAAAATTCTGTTCATCATTTTCTTACAAATAAATATTCGCCTCCATGCCGAAGTAAGGGCTTGCGCTGCGGCGGATAATTCTGCCGTTGGCGGTGTATGTTGGCAGATAGTCGAGAATCTTGTTGGCAAACATCGACAGCTTAAGATTCTTGCCGATAGATTTCGTAACCTTCAGATTCACCAATGTTGACATCGGTACGGTGAATGTCTTGAACAAATCGGAATTGTAAGTCTTTACAAGTTGCTGAAGATAAGCATCTTTCATACTTTGCTCGTCAAACTCGTGCATCTTGCCGTCTGCTGCACTGATGTAAGCCACTGGCGTTCCGTTCTTCCACATAGTCTTGGTGCTGATAAACCAGACAGTCTGTACCGAGGTTGTGAATATAAGACTGAATTTCGGAATTTGCGTGTCGAACGTGATGTTGGTGTTGGCGCGCTGATTTATCTTGCCGTCGTTCCAGTCGTAAAGTCCAACGAACTGCGAGCTGATAGTCGTGTCGTCAATCACTCCCGAAACATATTCGAACATCGGCTGCGAGTTAAGGTATTGCGTTCTGAACCACGCTCCGGTTACGTTCACTGCCGTCTGGATAGCCTTTATCCGGTCGAAGTTCAGCGTAAGTTCAACGCCTTGCTTTATAATCTTGCTGCCGTTTGTAACCTGCGTGTATCCGTCGAGCGTGCTACATTCCTTGTAGTCGGTCATCGACTTGTCTGAATACTTGTTGTAGCTGTAAGCGTTGTACACGTTGCTGTATCTGAAACCGTCGTTCATCTTCTCGTAGAAGAGCTTTACGGTGGCGTTTCCGCCGTTTCCGTAGTAGGCGGCGAGCGACAATTCCCACTTTTGGTTGCGTGCCGGCTTAAGATTGTAGTTTGTTGGGTCTTGTACGAAGGTTGTTACAACGAATTTCGAATTCTCCGTCGGATTTTCTTGGTCGTAGTAAACCAGCGAGTTGAAGTTGCTGTAACTCTTGTCTGGATACAGATAGTTGAGTGTCGGCATCTTTGTCGTTAGTCCGAATCCGGCATTCAACACCATTCTGACTTCGCCGATTTCTCTGGTCTGGAACGACAAATTTACTCGCGGGTCGGCATAGAAATTTCCTGCCATATCGAACTTCGAATTCAGCCCCGGCAGA
>JBGUGY010000114.1:0-6141 GCA_045111775.1 Bacteroidaceae bacterium
GCATACGCATTGAGTACGACGGCAAGGAGATAGAGATTGACCCGTGCTCTAAACTTGGCAACAAAACGGTTGACTATACCGCAATGCCAAAGGCTGACTATATTCTGGTTACTCACGAACACGGCGACCATTACGATGCGCCTACGCTCAAACTGCTCTCTGCCGAAAAGACTCAACTCATTATGAACCAAAGATGTATTGAGAAGTATGGTTCGGGGAAGGCAATGAAAAACGGCGACAAGATGAAGATTGTCAACGACATAACCATCGAAGCCGTGCCAGCCTACAACACTACCGAGGGGCATCTGCAATTCCACCCAAAGGGTCGAGACAACGGCTACATACTGACCATCGACGGCTTACGCATATACATTGCAGGCGACACGGAGGACATTGAAGAGATGAAGAAAATAAAGAATATCGACATCGCCTTTCTGCCATGCAACCAGCCTTACACAATGACGCCCGAGCAACTTGTGCGCGCCGCAAAGACAATAAAGCCTAAGGTGCTGTTTCCGTACCACTACGGACAGACCGACGTAAGCGTGATTCCATCGTTACTGAAAGGCGAGAAAATTGATGTTAGAATAAGGCACTACGAATAATACTTGCATGAGTGTGGCGAAAAGAGCGTTTTCGGACTTCTTTTCGCCACATTCGTTCTATTCGGCCGCACCGAGGCTCTTGCCGTCGGAAAAAGCCTTGCCGACGGTCTTGCCGAGCGCAACGTATGTATGGTTTATTGGATTGTAAGTGATGAGGTTCATCTTCTCTACATCGGGCTTGCCGTCTGCCGACAGATACTTCTCATCGCACAGAATGTTTACGATTTCGGCAACCAGATAATAGCCAGTCTCGCTCTCGTCTATCTTCCGCTTTACCCTACATTCGAGCGTCATCGGAAACTCCTTGAATACAGGCGCATTAACGTTGGCTGCCTTCTCTGTCGTCCAGCCAGTCTTCTGGATTTTGTCGGGCATATTACGTCCGCTCACAATGCCAACAAAGTCGGCAGCAACCATTGTCTCGACAGTTGCAAAAGCAACGGTAAACTCGGGACAAGCGGCAAGATTATCGGTTGTGGCATGTGAGCCGAGCGAAATCATTATTTCGTGCGCATCCCATTGGCCGCCCCAAGCAGCGTTCATGGCGTTGGGCTTGCCGTTTTTGTCGTATGTGCCGATAACCAGCACAGGCTGAGGAAGAATCCACGGATTCGACTTGAAACTTTTCATATTTTACTTGCTTTTAAGTATGGTTTTCAACTAAGCAAAATTACAAAAAAGGTTGTAGAGGTACAACCTTTTCTGCGAGAAAACTACAACTTATTAACCACACCCGAAAAGAGGCGGCTGCCGCTACTGGTCTCTACAATCTCGAAGACGAAGTTGCGGTTTACGTTCATCTCTACCGGCTCGGACTCTTCGTCGGGACAACAGCCCGTTACAAAAGCGCAATATGTTGTAACGGCTGACTCCGCGCCGTATTCATCAACCTTTATCTTGCCTTGCTGAATAACATCGGCAAAAGAAACGCCTGGAATAAGATTAGGAATGCCGTCGGTGGCTGAGAATAATTCGTCCATGCCCATCTGTCTGAGGACATCGGTGAGGTTTGTGCGCTTCTCTATCTCAAAGCGAGGCAGATTGAGATGAACTTCAGCGTCTTCGTACTTGGAATACACGTCTTCATTGGCAAGAAGAGACAGAACTTCGTTGATGCAATGTCCCTTCTTTGGCAGATGAATCCACATAGAGAAGCGTTTTGTAAGCATATATGCCCAATAGTCCAAACAGACGGACTGGAAGACATCGTTCTCGTGATAGCGCATAACATCGGTAACGCTCATCATATCGACCTCAGAAATGCCGTCGTTATGATAGAAGCTGCTGCGCTGAGTCTGCTCCTCATCGAAATAGTTTACCCAACAAGCCTTGAAATAGAAGACATCGAGCAGAAGGGCACGAACAGCCTCGTTCACATCAATCTGAAGGTTAGCAATCATGCCGTGCGATGCCTTCTCTACTTCTTTCGAAATCTCTGTCGACTGCGACGGAACTGAGAAATCGACACCTCGGTAGTGAACATCGAAAAAATCCTTGGTGTCGGCGATGGTGCGCTTATTTACGGCTAACTCCTTCTGATACAGCATCATTGTAGACAGGTCGATGGTTGGGACGAGATACTCTTCCAAATCCTTTCTGTCTACATTCGGAATGAGGAAGCGTTCGTCGGCAAACATTCTGTTTAGTTCGCGGCAATCAATATCGTCGCAGCATATTGCCTGCTGAATCTTGTTACGAACGCTGCCGCCTGCCCAGTTGCTGAGCAGAACGAGCAATGCCTGCAATCGGCAAGGCGAAACAAAGATGTTGTCCTTTTCTCCGCCATTGTTTGCGGCAATGGCAGAGAGAAGTTTGTAGTTGAAGGCAGAGGCAACCTCGGCATAAGACTTCTGCGGCAGATTGCGACCGCCTTCTTGGCTTTCCATATAAAAGAATTTCTTCGCATCCATAATTCTATTGATTTTAAAGGGTTTACATCAAATTATGACGCAAAGAAATCCGTTGGCTGTTTCAAAACGTGGGACAAGTCAAAGTTTTTTTTATCTCTCGGGCAGAGATTTTTCTATTTTTGCCAGAGCAGACTCGTATTTCTCGACCAAATCGAGGTGACTGCCAGCCTTTGCACGCGCCAGATTATGGCGGAGGTCGTTCAGCTTTACGTTTATGGCTGCAGAGTTGCCCGAGTCTATTATGCGATGAATGTACTCTTAGTAGGAAAGAGAACAGTCGTGGGTACACAAATCTACCGCCTCAAGAATTTCTTCCGGGATATTCTCGAAATGCAATTCGTTAAGAGACATGTCGCCGTCCTCAATCACATCGTGCAGAAATCCTACGCATTTTTCGGTATCGGTAATGCCCATCATTCCAACCGTCAGAGAATGAAGGATTGCGGCGTTTCCGTCGAGGTCGCGCTTTCCGTCGAGAGCCTTCGACGCAATTCTGATACATTGCTCGATTGTGTCCTGAGTTACCGGACCGTTGTTGTCGGACGTATCGATATACAAACCGATAGTCAGCGGAATTTCGAACTTAAATTTCATAAACCTGAGAAAATTAGTTTTGATTAAACATTCTTGCTGAAATCCTTCTGCCAAAGCCGAGAGACACCGGCTGACAAGGATATTCGGGATGCAAAGGAAGCAAACGGCTGTCCCGAATCGTGGTACAAGCCTGTACTATTTTTCAAGTTTTATGTCGAATCCGTAACTTTTAAGCGATTCTGCCATCATCTGGCATAGTTTATCGGCAAGCCAAAGCGGTTCGAGCACCTTTACTTGGTTTGAAAGACTCAGCAGATGTCCGCAGAAGTCGTAGGTCGGGCGCAGATAGAATTCAAAGTCAATCCAGCCATCGCCCTGCCCCACCGCCTTCTGACTGTGATGCAGAGGCAGGTCGCTCAGATAATACCGCTGATTGCCATAGACACGCAGCCTCACGCGCTCTGCCGGAGTGCCGTCGCCAGCAACAACGCCAAAGCACTCGCCAAAATATTCCTTGGCATCGAAATCGGGGCGCACCTCGAACTTAATGTCGGTAAGGCTCATCTCCTGAATGCGGTCGAACGAATAGACGGCAAAATAGTCGCGCTCGTCCTTGCCCGGGGCAGCATCGCGATGAAAATGAGCAAGGACATACCATCGCTGGTCGAAGAGTTTCAGGCAATAAGGCTCAAAATCCACGTCCGACACGGCATCGCTGCCATAACGACGGTATTTCACCGCCACGCGAACCTTCTTCTTCATGGCATCGATAACCTTTTGCAGATAGTCGTCGCAAGGAATCTGCTGCAACAAGATGCGCTCGTGCAGCGACTTGCTTTCGGCAATAATCTCGTTTACCGAGAGGGTCGAAATTACCCAGTTCTGCACCGTATCTTCGTGCAGAACGCGCTCGTTGCCAATAAAATATTTGTATCCGCCCTTGCGGTCGCAGTCTATGTAGATGCCGAATATGTCTTCGATGGCATCTTTGTGGCGGTTAAAGGTTGAACGGGCAAGCTCAACGCCCTCGCTCAGTTCGGTTTCGAGCCATTTCTTCTGAATCTCGGCAAACGATATTCTGCCAGCTCGCTTAATGGTGTTTACGAGCCAGATGTATTCTCTGAAAAGCGACGGTACTGTCATTGTTTCTTCTTGATATTGAGGTTATGTTATTCTGCAAAGTTAAACATTTTTTTACAAGTTGCAGAAATCCCTTAAATTTTACATTATTTTACTTCGAACTCGCATTGAAGCAGATACCAGTCTTGCACCTTGCTCCACCACCTAAACTTATCGCTTTCGCAAGCAAGAGGTGCAGAATTTCTCATTTCCTCGGTTGTAGAATACCACACATTAAAACGGAACTTGCCAGACTTTAACTGCAACGTTCTGAAACTGCTTACCCATGCAGACTTAACAGAATCGGGATACAGCGGAGGTGCAGGCGCCCAACTTGTGCAAATCTGCCCCATGTAATTTCCAACATACTTCCCATTCACATTATACGACAGCGTGCCCCAAAAATAGCCCGGAAGCCACTCGCCATACAACGTGTCGCGACTTTCGTTCTTAATACTGAAACATGGTGCTCCGTTTTCGCCTTTCACATCGGGCAAGTATTTTATTTTCACCTGCGGAGATGACTGATAACGCTTTTCTATTGTAAATCTGCACGAATTGAGGGAGTCGCGGCATTTCCAATCAGATAAATTCTTCCTTCCACGAACGAAACTCAAATCCGTAGCAACCTCCAATTCATCGCCCCTAAGCCAGAAACTTCTCTCCAGCGAATCGCAGCCGTATTTATCGCTATAAAAAGATGCCATAAGCCGATATTCGCCAAGTTGTTCCAAACGATATTGCCTATCGGTGCGCCTTGCTGTATCATTAAGCAAAACGCTGTTTGTACCGTCGGGCGAGACAAGGCTCAACCTTGCGCGTACATCCGTCAATTTTTCATCCAACGAATATTTTATCAGCATGTTGCATTGTGCCATCACGCAAACGGCGTTTGCCATCAAAAAGAAGACTATAAAAAATCCGCTTTTCCGCATATTTTTCAGATTAAAGTTCAGAAGATTCTTCAATATCAGCCTCATCGTACGAGTCGGCAGCCCTGCGAAGCATGTCTCGCATATACGCTACGACGTTGCGCGGATAGATTAACCGCACTCCTGGACCGTAGTTCATTGTTCGATGCCATCTATTTGCATTTTTCAAGTTAAAACCGATACAAAAATACATATTTTTTCGGCGATATCGATTTGCGGAGAGAAAAAAATCATTTTCTTCGATGTTGTCCCATGATTTGAAACAAGACACCTCGAAATTTGCAAACAGATATCTTAATAATGGTCTCGCGACAGAGACACGATAGCAAAACGGTGGTTTTTCAGACAAAAACTTACACTATCCAATATGAATAACTGATGCGAAGCGCGTTGCTTTTTTGAACTTTTTAGGCAACGCGCTTTTTTCTGATTTCTTCTGAAAGAAATCGGGACTTTATGCAACCGTCGGCAAAAAGGCTAAAACTTCGTCTTTATCTTCTGAAAGATGTGCACAACGGCATCTTTTGGCGAGTAGAAAATCATTCTCGGACCTACCCAGCGCATAACCTCGCGAATCTGCGCGCGTTCCTTTGGAGCGTAACAATGTGTAGGACAATCCTTGCACGCCGTTTTCTTCTCGCCATATCGGCAATGGTCAAGGCGACGGCAGGCGAAATCAGCCAGATGCTGATACTCTTCGGGCAACGTATTCTGATGCAACCGATGACGGCAATACAAGCCAATCATCTTGCGGACAATCTGCTTTTCATTTTCAATTCTGCTCATTTTTCTTGTTGAGTTTTTTATTTTACGAAACGCCACAGTTATATTAAGAGTATTTTGCCTTCACAATCTCATAAGAATTGCGCGTAAGGCTGCGCAAGAGTTCATCGGGAGCATCGGCTGTGGCGACGCCTATCCAATATTTCGGCGACATGTTGAAGGGCTTTACAACACAGTCGTGCTCGGCTCGCAACTCGTCTATATTCTCGGGCTGATGTTTTAGCGTGATGACCTCGAACTTGTCGCAGTCGAAGAACG
>JBGUGY010000115.1:0-3806 GCA_045111775.1 Bacteroidaceae bacterium
TGGTGGCGCAATATAGCACCACATCATCTGATGGAAAACACTTTTTCAGATGGTCAACTCCCTCCTGAGCGGCTATAACGCAAGCCATTATCAGTTTTCCCGGTTTTCCCTTCGACTCAAAAGCCTGATAAGCCAGCTCCATGCTCTCGCCAGTGGCAAGCATAGGGTCTACAAGCATCAGGGTCTTTCCCGTCAAATCGGGAGTGGCGATGTATTCGATATGTACGCCAACATTGCTGCAATCGCGGTCGGTATAGTAGCGATAAGCCGATACGAAGGCGTTTCCTGCCTTGTCGAAGACATCCAGAAAGCCCTCGTGCAAAGGCAGTCCGGCGCGGAACACCGTTCCAATCACGATATCATCGTCGAGCACCGAAACGGTTGTCGTCTCCAACGGAGTTGTTACCTGAGTCTTCTTGTATCTTACCGACTTACTTACCTCGTATGCCATGGCGTTTCCTATGCGTCGCACGTTGTTGCGGAAGCGCATTCTGTCGTTCTGCACATTAACATCGCGCAATTCAGCCAGATACTGACAAATGATGTTATTTTCTTCGCTTAAATTTATAATCTTCATAAGTGTAGAAAGTTTTATTCCTTGATATCTACTATTGTTCCGAAATCCTGCCAGACAGGAGCATTCTCGTATGCGCTGCGAGCACCGGCAGGCACATGCAGAACGAGCGAACGGAGGTCTGACAACTTCTCGCAGAACGAATTTGGCTCGCACTTTGGCGGAACAGTGCCGAGGCAATAAACATCAGCCATTCGCTGTGCATCGAAAGCCTTCTTGCCAACATATTTCAGCGTTGCGGGCAGCTTAACTCTGTACTCCTTGCTGAAATTGAATGTGCCCTCCTCTATTCTTTCAAGGCTTGAGCCGATGTCGAAATGCTTCAAATCGCACTCGAAGAAAGCCATCTTGCCGAGCTTCTTCAGGGCTGGCAGTTCGATGCTCTTTACCTGAGTGCTATAGAATGCCTCAAGACCTACGACCTCGACGTTCTGTGTTCCGTTAACGTTCTGAACGGTAGACATCTTAAATGCCTCGTCCTCAATCTTCGTTACCGTCTTTGGCAGATTAACCACCTGCAACGAGTTTGAGTAGTAGAAAGCGCGTTTTCCAACAGCAGTAACGGTGTATGTAACCTCCTTGCGCGTAACGGTTTCGGGCACGTTCAGAGTATCCTTGTAGGTAAAGGCATCACCCTCCTGGAAGAATGTTACGCTTACGGTTGGCTTGCCGCCCTTCTGCGTTGTGATATTGTAATAGATGATTTTGCCGTCGGCATTCTTTCGGCAGAAATCAGAAGCCTGCGCGCCCAAGACAGCACAGGCAATACATAGGATGGAAATAATTCGTTTCATAAATCTTATCTTGTTATCATACTTTTTTCTTTCAGATATTGCTTGAAATCGTTGCCGTCGGCAAACAGGAACACATGATGCAAGATGCCGAAACTAACAGGATGTCCGTCGAGATAGCCGATTGAGAAGAACATACAGTCCTTGACCTCTACCGTGCTTGCCACAACGTCTACGACATTATCCATAAACATGCTGATAACGTCAGAAAAGATGCTGCCTTGGTCGAACATATCATAGATGCCGTTGTTTCCGCAAACCGACTCAACCTCGCGAGCCACCACTCTGCGGTGATCGTCCTCGTCGGGACAAGTTACGGCAAGCGCAAAGAGCACCACGAACGCCGCAATCAGAGCCTTACCCTTCCAAGAGATGCTGTCGCGCAGTCTTCGCGGTCTGTTGTCGCGATATTCCTCAACACGCTGAAATCCGGCAGGAATGGCTTCGTCAACATCATTCGACACAACGGTTTCATCCACTGGCTGTTCTTCGGTTTTCTCGTCTTCAGCAGTCTGGTTCTCAGCCTTGTTCTTCTCATCATCGATTGGCGACCACGATTCTTTCCTCTCAACCTCAGGATGAGCGGTCTTCTCGCGTATGGCAGCCTTCACATCGGCAAACTCCTTCTTTTCGTAGAACGATTCGCCGTTGCCGTCGCCCAAATCTATATACCAATAAAAATAGTCTTCCTGCACCTTTGCTGCAGGAAAGCCTTTTACCGAAATATCAATATCTTTTCTCATATCCGTTCAGGTTATTTTATGCCATTCTGGCGAACATATTCCTTGAAACGCTCGTGCGAGCCGTTGAACACGTTTATATCTACGTTTCCGTGGATTCCCTTAACCACGCCGTCTTCAGCCAACTGCCAATATTGCAGATGATAGAAAGGCTTGTACTCGCCGTAGCGCGCAATCCATAGGTCGTACTTCTTCAGTTCCTCGGGAGCCTTTGCATAATGGCGGTTCAGGAACAGCTGACCGCAATAGAGTATCGGCTTGACGCCGTACTGGCGTTGCACGATTCTACACCACACCAAGATGCGCTGAAACATGCTCTTCTCGCCGCCCATGCGCACAATCTGGTCCTCGGTAGGCTCAATGTCGAGCATTGGTGGCAAATCGCCCTTGCGCAGTTTCACGCTCTTGCAGAAGAATCGCGCCTGCTGGATAGGGTCTGCCGGCGTAAAGAAGTGATATGCTCCGCACACATAGCCGTTTCGGCGCGCTGCATGTATATCGGCGGCATAGTATCTGTTAAGCAGTTGCTTGCCTTCTGTTGCCTTTACATACACGAAGGTTACGGGACAGGTTATGTTATCGCCCTTTATGCGCTTCTGACTCTTTGTTCCGAGGCTTGTGATGCTGAGATTGCCCCAATGTATAGCGTATCGCTTCTTGTCGTGCTCATGCTGAAAACGGCTCACGTCGATGCCATAAACACGGTCTGTCGAATAGAGTATCTTCTCGCCCTGATACTTGCCCTTGACCCAGAAACCGCACTTAACCGGTCCTGTCTTCTCGATGGCAAAGCCGAATCCTGAGCGTACTCCAGCCTGATAATGTCCGTCGTAAACAGAGCCGTCGGGCGTTGTAAGACAGCCTACACCGTCTGCCACGCGACTTGTATTGAAATACCCTTCGTAGATAACGCCTTTAGGATATCGGGCTGTTCCGTAGTCTATGCGGCCGGCTTCCCAGATGCCTGTAAAAACACCTGTCGAATCGGACAGAACGCCGTATCCGTCTTTTCTGTCGGACTTCCACTCGCCTTTGTACACGGCTCCGCTGGCATACTTCAATATGCCCTGTCCGCAGATTCTATCGTTCTTGTACTCACCGCGATACACGTTGCCGTTCTTCCATGTAGAGATGCCGAAGCCGTTGCGCTGGCCTTTCTTCCACTCGCCCTTGTATGTAAGCTGACTGTTTGTCCACGTTCCGTAGCCTTGTGGCTTTCCGTCAACAACCTCGCCCGTGTATTGTCCTCCAGCCCATGCCATGCTTTCATTTTTTGTGTCTGAGCACGACATCAGAGCTGTAATGGTTATAATATATGCTGTTATAATATACTTTTTCATTGCATCAATCTCCTCACCGCCTTCACTTCAACCATTTTATCACCTTGGTTTATGCCGACCACAAAGCCCTTCGGACTGCGGATAACGCTTCCCTCGCTCCACTGAAGCGTAGGAATTGTGTGCGACCATGTGCGTATAACATTGTCTGCATTTCCGCTCTGCTGAGACATCTGTCCGAGCGTGCCCTGCATTACAGCTGGCTTTACCTTCTCTATATTACGGCTCTCAACAGCACCAATGTTAAAGCCTGTCAGCCAAACTCTCATGTCGTGGTCAACACCGTCGAAAATAGAGAATGGAGCAATTCTGATGCTCTTAGAGCCTTCGGGCATAACGCTGTCGGTTGTATGCAGAAGGGCGA
>JBGUGY010000116.1:0-5323 GCA_045111775.1 Bacteroidaceae bacterium
GACTCTCGATTACGGCAAATCCCATGTTTATCTTTTCTGATGCCAGCCAGCCACGCGCCTCGTTAACATAGATGTTAGACTTCACAACCTTCTCGTAAGTCTCGTAAGCGCACAGAGGACAGTAGTTAACCACCTTATCGGGGTCTTTTATCGGGTCGAGCTTAATGCTATGCTGAAGAACCTCTGCCAAATCCCAGAGCGGATACAGATTCTTTACATAATCAATATTCTTGCCGGCATCCTTGGCATTCTGCTTATCCAGTTTTTCCTTCAAAGCCATGCGAGCCTTCTCGGCCTTTACATATTCTTTTTTTGCAATAAGTTCGTAGACCTTGTGCAAAGCCTTCAGGTTGCCAGTATTCTCCTGTGTCCAGTGTTTTTCGTCACCAGCCATCGCATTCAGCGCCACACAGGCACAGAGAGCCAAAATAATATGTTTCTTCATTTGGTATTTTTTATAAAAAACGAAGCAAAAATATGAATAAAGTTTTAAAACAGAACAAATTACATCAACTTATTTCAAATTATTTACATTCTTTAACTTTTTGCCCTGCCCATTAGCATCAGAACTGGAAGTAGATGAACGGCTGAACGTCGCTGCTCTTAATCTGAATGACGATGTAGATTACAATAACCACGAGCAACGCCTGCGCAACGAGCGGCATCTTGATAACCGCGCCCTGACTGCGCTCAACCCAACTGTCGGGAACGAAGTGCAGCAGGTAGCCCAGAAGCATGAGCGACATCACTCCCCAGTAGCCCTGAACAAGCTGCCAGAATATCTGAGGCTTGAAGTTGCTGAAAATCAGACCGAGCATCGTAAGCGAGTTGTCGAAGCTTGTGTTGCGAAAGAAAACCCAGCCCAAGCACACGAAATGGAACGTAACAACAACGCACACGGCATGAAGAAACCATCCGTAGCGATGATTCTTGCCAAAACCCATGATGTTGTTCCACAAGCGGTGGGCAGCCAAGGCAAAGCCGTGCATAGCGCCCCACGCCACGAAGTTCCACGAAGCACCGTGCCACAATCCGCCCACAAGCATCGTCAGAATAAGGTTGACGTAAGTCATGAACTTTCCCTTGCGGTTTCCGCCAAGCGAGATGTAGACATAATCGCGCAGCCAGCTCGACAGCGAGATGTGCCATCTGTGCCAGAACTCGGCAACCGACGCACTCTTGTAAGGACTGTTGAAGTTCTGCGGAAAATTAAATCCGAGCAGAAGCGCAATTCCGATAGCCATATCGCTGTAGCCCGAAAAATCGCAGTAAATCTGAAGGGCAAAGCCGTATATTCCGAGCAGATTTTCCAAGCCCGAATAGAGCGACGGATTGTCGAAAATTCGCTGAACAAAATTGACGCTTATATAGTCGCAGATGACCGCTTTCTTGAACAATCCGGCAACAATCAGGAACAATCCTTCGCCAAATGTTTCACGAGTAACAATCATCTTTCGGTGTATCTGCGGAATGAAATCGCTCGCCCTAACGATAGGTCCGGCAACCAGCTGCGGGAAGAAGCTTACGAAGAAGGCATAATCGAGCAGACTATCGAGCGGCTTCAGCTTTCCTCGGTACACATCGATTGTGTAGCTGAGCGACTGGAAGGTGAAGAACGATATTCCGACAGGCAGCACGATATCGAGCGTTTCGAAGTGTCCGCCGGTGATATCTGCCCATATTGTTCCGAAGAAATTAGTGTACTTGAAGTAGACGAGGAACGACATATCGACAAGCACGCTGAGCCATACAAAGAGAAGCCTCTGCCACTTCTTTCCCGACGAGTAGATGCCATGCGCCATAACAAAGTCGAAGCACGTTACGATGGCAAGAATCTGGAAGTAAGTGCCGCTGCTCTTGTAGTAAAAATAGTACGAGAAAGCCGTCACGAACAGCAGTCGCGCCGTATGAGCCTTACGCAGAAGTGCGTATACGCAAGAGAAGGCAAGAAACAGGAAAAGGAACAATCCGCTGCTGAAGATGAGCTGGTTCTTCTCGTCATAGTTCAGCAACAACGCAGAAAGTTTGCTAAAATCAATGTCTTGCCACATACTTGTTATATTGTTTTATAATAGCCTCAGCCATCAGTTCGCCCTGATAAGTATAGCCTTCGTGAGTGTAATGAACAAAGTCGCTTCGCATGAACTTTGCCCTTCGCCAGTTTTTGCATGCGCTGGCATCGCCTCCCATAATTCCGTACATGTCCCAGACTGCAAGGTTGTGCTCCTCGGCATAGCTGAGCCAAATCTGGCGCACCTTCTCGGTATTCTTGTTCTCTACCGGAGTTGATGAATATCGGCGACGTCCCTTGCGGTTTCTGCCGCGCACCCTAATGCGCTTGAATGAGCCGGGCAGCGTGGTGAGCATTATCTTGGCAGACGGACAGCTGTCGTTAATCATAACGCAGAGGCTGTCGAGATTGTTTCTGAACGACTCGCCGCTGAACGAGCCGTAACTCTCGTTTGTTCCAAGCGACACGATAACCAAATCGGGATTCAGCTCCTTAACCCTCGACATATAGTCGCCGCTGAGGAAGTGGGCACACACCGCGCCGTTGCGTCCTATCGCGCTGTAAACGATTCCCGGCTTGCCCGTCTCGGTGGCGATGGCTGTTGTCTGATAGCTGATTTTCTGAGCCTCAACAGCACTGTCGCCCCATTCCTTCTCGAGCCTGTGCCGTGCCGCCACGCTGAAGACATGTCCGCGGACGTGCGAATCGCCTATGTGAACGATACGAACGATATCCTTTCCGCCGCGAATCTTGCAGAATATGCTGTCGAGTTCCTCGCCGCGGATAAGTTCGTTGTTCTTCATACCCGGAAAATGCAGCGCGCCGCAGTTTACCGAGTCGGCAGCGATGCTGTCCAAGGCGGCAGCGTTCACTGCCGTCTGTTTATCGTCAATACCTTCCGTGCCCTTTGCCATGTCTATGCCCACGAAAAGCAGGCACAGCACAAAGAGCAACAGAATCTTTCTATTCTCTTTCATATTCCTTCCTCTTGTCATAATTATATTTGCCCTCAACAAGAGCATCGTAAAGGAAGTGCGACAGATACTGTCCTCCCTTGAAGTTTATGTGCGTATAATCGTAGTTTGCCTTCGACGGCTTTGAGTGTACGAGTTCTGCCATCGAGCCTTCGCCGCCCATCGCCTCGAACAGATTCCAGAAGGCAATGTGAGCCTCGGCTGCAATCTGCTGTTGGTAAGCCACCAGATTCTTAACGCCCGGCATTGTCTTAATCTCGCCGCTCTCGCTCTTATATCCGCGGTCGCCCACGCCCACGAGCAGGAATCCCGAGTTAGGGAACGCCTCCTGAAGATAAGCAATCGTCTTGAGCATCGCCTTTTTGTAATATCCGTAGTCCTTGCCGAACTTCGATGCCACGTTAAGTCCGTAGTGGATGATGATGAGGTCGTAAGGTCTCTGCTCGGCATATTGGCGGAGTCGGTTCTGCGGAATACTGCGCAGGGTTGCGCCGCTTCGTCCGCGCATACTGAAACAGTCTACCGAGATTCCTCTGTTGCCCTCCATCGCCACGCCGTAGAATACCGATGAGGCTGTCTCGCCGTTCACCGTCCAGCGCACGCGACCTATTTTGCCCTTCACCTCTGCCTTCTGCAATCCTTCGGAAGGGGCAAAGACGAACTCTTTCGACTCCGAGCCGTTCACGTTTGCCGTGAGGACTATGTTTCCCGATGTCTGGAAATATATTGTAGAACGCTGGCAGGTGTCGAGCAACGTTGCATATCGGCTCTGTCCCGACACATTGACGTATGCACCATCACGCGGAATGAAATATCGTTCGTCGATACCCTGACGGCTCTTGTCGAACCTTGTGGTATCGTTGAATACATGGGCAATCCAGCCCGATGACGACACGCGAACCGTCTGTCTGAATCCATCGGTAATAGAGAATATATCGACATAGCTTGCTCCGCATCCGCCGTATTTCTTCTGAAGGAGGGCGCGCAAATCGCCAGTGAAGATATCACCTTCGATGAACGAATCGCCGAAATAAGCGATGCGTACAGGGCGGTCGAGCGTCTGAAGGCTATCGAGTGCCTGATAGTATTTCAACATTCCCGTTCCGAGACTGTCGCCGAAATCCTCGATGCAGGTAACGCCCTCGCGGCAATGAGCCACAAACGGCGGCTTCACCACCGGCAAAACGACAGTGTCCTTTTCGGCCTGCTCCTCTTCCGAAGGGCATATATCCGAAAGAATATTAACCTGTCTAAGCGTTGTGCCACAAATAGTTATGGGGGGCAGGTATCTTAAGGCTGCAAGCATCAGCACTACAAGGAGTGTGAGTAAAAACGTGCGAAGTAGATAATTCTTCATTCCTCTAACAAAATCGGCGGCAAAATTACAAAAAAGGAACGACACGACCAAAAAAGCCCCACCTTTCAAAAGAAAAAGGAAGAGAAAAGCGGCTTATTACAAGATACGCGAGTTCGGGACAAAAAAACGCGGTCTGTAATAATATGCAGATAGAAAACGAATCATTATGCAGAAAAGAGGCAAAAAAGCGACTTTCAAGGTAGGGGGTAGTAAGGGGATAGTAAGAGGATAGCAAGGGGGAAGCTTCGAGGAAGGAAGCAGATGCGTATATTGATGCAAATTCAATAGCTTTCACTGTTGACAATTGACAATGCAGGTAAGAAATGTATAACTTATCTCGAATTCGCATACAAGATGATACCTTACTCACTCAGTCCTCTCCAAGAAAAAACTCGTTAGACATTAAAAAGTGCGTTAAAAGCACTTTGAACTAAAAACGCCCCATCATTAGTTTATTTTTACCCCATAGCATTGAAATATAAGGCGTAGCTTTGCTGCGAGTTTTTCTAATCATTTTTACTAACAACTAATACCAAAAAAGTATGACTAAAACATTCTTTAGGTTTCTGATGCTTGCGGCGGCACTGCTTTTTACGGCGGTGACTGGCACAACAGCTCAGATAAAGGTGCATAGCATAGGTGACTCTACTATGCAGACCTATGATGAGAGTTCGACCGACAAACGCGGTTGGGCCCAGATGCTACAACAATTTTTCGATGCCAACTTTGTTACGGTAAACAACCGCGGCAAATCGGGAGCCTCATCGAAAAGTTTCTACAACGAAGCTGCTTACTGGCCAACGATGGTGGCAAGCAAAAGCAGCAACACAACAATCGAGCAGGGCGACTACGTTCTGATTCAGTTTGCCCATAACGACGAGAAGAACAACGGAATGGACGGCGACGAGGTGATTGCATACTACAAGAGCATAGGCAACACAACAGAGGCGGCATCTACCGACTATCGCGGAACAACACCAT
>JBGUGY010000117.1:0-3634 GCA_045111775.1 Bacteroidaceae bacterium
AAACTGACCCCAGTAAAGGCATATACAGCCTGAATTAGCGCATAAAACAGCACGGGTAGTATAAGTATACCCGGAAAGAATCTGAGCGCGCGATAGACGAAAATAGTGCGCCTGCCAACCTTCTCGCCGTAGAGCAACTTCCCAGACAGAAGGCAGAAGCACATCTGCCACAGAACTTCGATTGTCAGCACAACCGACGTGTCGAGCATAAGACGCTGGTTGCCGAGCCATTCGCTTATTTCGTTTCGGCTTTGCTCAATGGCAATGCGCCACGTTAGCACGATGAAAAGCGAGCATATAGCAGAGATTACTGCTATATGCCATGCTTTCAGGAAGGATAGTTTTAGCCATGTCATGAACATGACCAGAAACATCAGTACAAGAACTACTATTTCCATCACTCTTCTTCCTCTTCGGTTTCTTGTTTGCGGCGCTTGCGGATAATCACGCCTATTACTGCAAAGGCAACGAGCACGAAGGCTATCACAACCGAAGCCGTTACGATGGTTGTGCTTGTCTCGGCAGAGTCGGAGAGAGTCTCTTTCTTCATAACCGTGCCGTCGTTGCTGTTATCCTTGCCCGTGTTGTCGCGCATACGGGCTTCAGCCTCGGCATGGAGGTCTTGCTCCAGTTTCTGAAGGCTTTTCAGTTTCTCTGGCGAAGCCTTCCACAGCCCCTTCTGTATTGTCTGAACCATGGTGTGAGCCATCTGCTCCATTGCTGCCGGATTCTTCTCCTTCATGAACTTGTCGATGCCCAGATTCATCTCGTCCTTGACGTAGACGCTGTAGATTTTCTCCCACATCTGGTTGTCGATAGCCTTAGGCTTCATTACGTTCCAGCCGTAAGTATTCTCAACGATGTCGGCAATTTCAGAAACCTCGTTCGCGCCGCCCTTCATCTTCTCCTTGATGTAAGTTGGGTTGAATATTGTTGTTCGGCTTTCAACGCCGATGGCTTCCTTTACCTCCTGCATGCGATTGTTGTTGCGGTTGCGATAGTCTGCCAGATAAGCATCGGGGTCTTTGCCCGTAACGTTTCGCACGGCGAGATTCATGCCGCCCATAAACTCGTAGACGTGGTCGAGCGAGAGTGCGCCCCACGAGTTTGACTGGCGCGGCTGGATAACCGCATCGGTGCGCGTGAGAGCCGCCTTGAATGCCACTTTCGATGCCTTCTCCCAATATTCTTCTGAGCCGTAGAAGGCCGACATGTTGTTGATGTAAGTGTCGGCAATCTCGTCTTCGGTCTTCCAGCTGTTGCCTTGCTGAACCATCTCCTGAATGCCCGTGCCGTATCCGCCGTTCAGTCCGCCGAAGATGCGGAATGTAGACATCTCGCGTGCATCTTTTGGCGAAATTCCCGATTCGGTAAGGGTGCGTTCAGATTCCTTTACGCCCTCGCTCACCATGTTTTCGTACTTGTCGCCTTTTGCCTCGGCGGCCATCTGCACGGCGCGGTTTAGAAGATACAGACGCGATGCCGCAATGTCGCGGAACTGTCCTGATGTCTGGATAACCACGTCGATGCGCGGACGACCGAGTTCCTTGCTCGGAATGAGGCGGATGTCGGTAACACGCCCGAAGGCATCCCGAACAGGCTCGATGCCGAGCAGATAGAATGCCTGAGCCATGGTTGTTCCGCCAGTCTCTATAAATTCAGACGACCAGAAGGTAAACGATACCTTTCGCGGAATGGAGTCGTGATGACGTTCGCGATACATTTTTATCGTATTGTCGGCAAGCGCCTTTCCCTTCTCCCAAGCCTGCTCGGTTGGAGTGGCTTCGGCATTTATTCCGTACAGATTGCAGCCCGTTGGAAGGGCACGAGGATTGGAGATGACATCGCCTCCGCTGCTTGGACGAGTGTATCCGCCGTTCAGGGCATTCATCATGGATGCCAGTTCGTGCTTCGGCGCGTCGAGAAGCTGCTGCTTGTATGCTTTCACGTTCTTCAGTGTGCGCTCAACCTCAATTATGGCGTTGGCAAGATAGGTTTCTTCCTTGGTGTACGACTTCTTCATGGCAGCCATTTTAGCCATCATGCCGCTTACGTTGTCGTTCTTTGTGCTGTTTGCGCCCAGTCCCATGGCCGCAGCCATCTTTTTCAGAGCCTCGGGGCTTGCTCCAGCCATTTTAGCCATTTGCAGAGCCTTCTTTGGGTCCATGCCCTTTCCGGCTTCCTTCATCTTTTTCATTGCCTCGGCATCGGGCTTCTTTTCGGTCTTTGATGCGACTTCAGGTTTCGAAGGCTTTCTGCCGCTCTTGTCCTTGTCGTCGCTGCCCATCATTGCCATCATCATCGACATCATGTCCGACGGATTGTTCTGCGAACTCTCAATCTCGCGAGCCTTGTCGAGTTGCTGCTGAGTTATTCCAGCGGTGCGGCAGATGAAGGCATCGCTCACGTCAGCCGAGCCGTTGAGAAGTCTGCCCACGAGCGCCTTGGCTGGATTGAGATACTGCGATGTGAAGAAAGCCTTGTGCTTCTCGGCATCGCTCTTGGCACGTTTCAGCTGCTTGTCGAGGCTAAGCATGCTGTATGCTATTGGGTCGGTACACATGGCATAGACGGTCGATTCTATGCGCTTTGCCTCGTAAGGCTCGCCTAGCGTGTACAGCTGACCGACAATCTTTTCGTTGGCAATCTCTTCGCCAAAGTGCTCAACCTTGGCAATCTGGTCGGCTGTCCACGGCTTTGTAAGGATAGAATCCATTTCGAGGTCGCGATGTATTCCCATGCCAACGGCAATCTTCTTTACGGCTATTGATGCGGCATCCGAAGGCGATTTTTCGTAAGCCTGAATGGCATCGGTAAGCGATTTGTATGTGCTTCGCAGATTGCTTTCGAGATACGGAGGCGTGATGTGGCTCTGGATTCCGGCGTATGTGCGTCGCTTGGCAATGAGAGCCTCGCCCACGTTGCCGATGGTGTAGAGATAGTAGTGCGGAATTGTTCCGACGAGTTTGTCGGGCCAGTCGTTGCTCGATAGTGCCACCTGCTTGCGCGGAGTGAATTCGAGTCCTCCGTGTGTGCCGAAATGTATCATGGCATCGGCCTTGAAAGTATTCTGAATCCAGAAATAGGCATTCTGAAATTCCTTCACAGGGTCTGAATCCGTTCCGTGAACAATCTGGAACGTGTTGTCGCCGTGTCCTGCAAGAGGCTGGGGCAGAAGCGCGATGTTTCCAAACTGTATTCTCACCACCGTGTCGGGGTGCTGCTCGATGATGCTGAGGTCGCTTATCGGTGCTCCCTTCTTCATTATAATCTTCTGAAAATCGGTTACCGAAGATGGAAGTCCGCTTGTGTTGTAGCCCTCGCTCTGAAGTCGCTTGAGCATGTTGTAGAGCGATGGCACCACGTCGAGTCCCGAAGCCGAGAGAGCCTGCTCGCCCGGACCTTTGAAGTAGACGATGGCAATGTGCTTGTCTTTGTTAGCCTTCGTCTGGAGCGTGATGTAGTTGTTTACGGTCTTTACGAACTTGTCGAGTCTGTCGGGAATGGTGTAAGCCTCGTGCAGTCCTTCCTTGTTTATCCGCTGTCCAAAGAGGACGTAAGGTCGTATTGCGCCGTCAATCTCGGGTGTAACGATGCTCTGGCTCATAAAGCCGCCTTGCATTCCCTGCTTGTC
>JBGUGY010000118.1:0-18033 GCA_045111775.1 Bacteroidaceae bacterium
TTGTTCGACGAGAACAAGACGGGCTTGTCGCTCGAACGCGCCATCGACAAACTCAAGACATTCCAGAATGCCGACGGCGGATTTGCGTGGTGCAACGGCTTCAGACTCAGTTCATACTTCGTAACATCGCAGATTTTGAACTCGTTCGCCCATCTGCTTGAACTTCGCACTTCTGAAAAGATAACGCCAGCCGAGAAAGAAATCATTTCAAAGGCCCTTGCCTTCATGGACAAAGAAATAGCTGATGAACTGAAGCAGAAGTACTGTTCTGTTGAGATGATGCTCCTGTATTATCACATTCGCACGATGCTTTCAAGCCATGTTGGCATCGACCGCGAGGCTTCGGCGTCAATCAAGAAAATCGAAGGCAAATTTGGCGGTTTCCTCAAAGAACCGGGACTGCTTTCAATGTACGGACGCGCCGTCCTTTCATCGGCTTTAGTCCAGAACGGTCGCAAGAAAGAGGCCGAAGACCTCTGCATCTCGCTCCTCGAGAACACAGTAAGCCGAAAGCAGAGCGGCCGCTATTTCGAAGGCAGAATGAACTTCTGGGGCAGCAACATGAAGATGGACTGCCACGCACACGTCATCGAGGCTCTGAGCGAGTGGATTAAGAACGACTCTTCCGTAGCGTCCCGAACCCTTCCCGACGGAACGACTTATGTTGAGGCTCTGGCACAGATGCGCGTATGGCTTCTCAACCAGAAGCGCACGAACGACTGGGACAATCCGATGGAGAGCGCGAATGCCGTCTATGCCCTTATGTGCAACGAAAATGCCGACCTCTCGGCCGAAACAAGCGGAAACAAACTTACCGTCTGCGGTCATGAGGTTGACATGATATCAGAAATAGCAGCCATCGGCTTCTGCAACGACAAATGGATTGCCGAGAGCACCGACAACGCAAAACTCACTCTCGACAAATCTACCGACGGAATATCGTGGGGAGCAGTCTACGCCCAGTACAAAGTAAAGGATTCCGACGTGAAGCAGAAAGGCGAGGAGCTCAGAATAGAACGCGAATATTTTGTTGAGCGCAACGTAAACGGCAAGGTTCAGAACATTCCGCTGCGCAACACAACGCTCGCGGTTGGCGACAGAATAGTTCAGCACATCTATCTCGTTGCAATGACCGACCTCGACTACATTCAGATAGAAATTCCTCGCGCTGCCTGTGCCGAGCCAGCCGACAAACATTCGGGCTACAGATGGAGCAGCAACATAGGCTATTACGAATCGGTTAGGGATACTAAGAGCCAGATATTCATTGCTCATCTGCCAAAAGGTCGCCATACAATCAACACACCAATGTTCATCGACCGCAAGGGAACATATTCAACCGGCGTTGCAACCGTCCGATGCGCATACGATTCAGCCTACGGCGCACATACAACATCTGCCGTTTTGCAGGTACGATAAATTTTATTATTTTTGCATTATCGTAAACAATAGAAGATGAAAAGACTGTTTTTAACTTGTGGCTTGATGATTGCTTGCGTTATGGCAGCCCTTGCGCAGCCTAAGGCAATATTCGACAAGAAAGTGTGCGATATGGGCAATGTGCAGTGGAAACGCCCGGCAAGCGCCACGTTCACCATTACTAACAAGGGCAACAAGCCTTTGGTCATAGCAAAGGTGAGCACAACGTGCGGCTGTACTGCCGTAGAGTGGACCGAGAAACCTATTGCGGCAGGCAAGAAAGGCTCTGTCGTGGTTACATACGATGCCAAGATGATGGGACATTTCTCAAAAGGCATAAGCGTTTACTGCAATGCCGATACCCGTCCGCTGGTGCTGAAGATTGAGGGCGACGTGGTAAAGCGCGTTGTTGACTATTCTAAGGATTATCCTTACGGCATCGGCTCTGTAAGACTCGACAAATATTCGGTCGAGTTCGAAGATGCTAACAAGGGCGAGAAGAAGGTGGCTTATCTGAAGGTTGTAAACACATCTAAGAAGGCATACGTGCCAACCCTCATGCACTTGCCGAAATATGTCACAGCCGAGGCAATTCCCGAATCGCTCGGGGCAGGGCAGGAGGGCGTGATAAAGCTCACTCTCAACTCTGCCAGCCTTATGAATATGGGACTTACCCAGAGCTCGGTCTACTTGGCACGATTCCCGGGCGACAAGGTGGGCGAGGATAACGAGGTGGTGCTGAGTGCCGTTCTTCTTCCCGATTTCTCAAAGTCGTCTAAGATAGCGCAGCAGCCTCGAATTCAGTTGTCAAAGAACGAACTCGACTTCGGCTCTCTTGGCAACAGAAAACAGGTGAGCGAGGTTATCACGATAACAAATACCGGAAGCTCTACACTTGATATCAGAACGTTGCAGGTTTTCAACTCATCTGTTACCGTTGAGCTGAGCACCCGAACTCTCGCGCCAAGTGAGACTGCAAAGATGAAAATCGGCATCGTTGCGAAATATCTGAAAAAAGCAAAGACACGTCCGAGTGTTCTTATGATTACAAATGATCCAAAAAGACCAAAGGTGATAATTCCTATCAAGGTGAAACATTAAAAAGAAGAGGCTGTTCCGCGAAAGAACAGCCTCTTCTCTTTTTATCTTGTATGTATTAAATTGCACATTGCTGAAGCACTCTGATAAGCTGATGGTCGATAGGCTTGTCGAGCTTAACAGCCTTGCTTATCGGAACATATACAATCTCGTCGTTTATGATGCCAATCATAACATTTCGCTGACCTTCGAGCAAGGCATGTATTGCCGCTGCACCCATTCGGCTGGCGATGATGCGGTCGTGTGCCGTTGGCTTTCCGCCTCTCTGGAGATGTCCCAAGATTGACACTCTTGTATCGAACTCTGGGTTCTCGTTCTTTGTCTTCTCGGCATAGTACATTGCGCCGCCAGTCTCAGGACTTTCTGCCACAAGCACGATACTGCTGTTCTTGCTCTTGTTGAAACCGCCTTTAATGTAGTCTGAAAGAAGCTCGTCCTTTGTCTTGAACTCTGGAATGATGGCAGCCTCGCATGCGCTTGCTATCGCACCGTTAAGTGCAAGGAAGCCGCAGTCGCGTCCCATCACCTCGATGAAGAACAGACGCTCGTGAGATGTTGCGGTGTCGCGAATCTTATCGACAGCCGACATGATAGTGTTCAAAGCCGTGTCGTAGCCGATGGTTGTGTCGGTGCCGTAGAGGTCGTTGTCGATTGTTCCCGGCAGTCCGATTATAGGCACATCGTATTCTTGGGCAAACAGTCGTGCGCCGGTGAGCGAGCCGTCTCCGCCAATAACCACGAGAGCGTCGATATTCTCCTTCTGCATGGTCTCGTAAGCCTTGGCTCTGCCTTCCGGAGTTCTGAACTCCTTGCATCTTGCGGTGCGAAGGATTGTTCCTCCCATCTGTATGATGTTGCTTACGTTTTCAGTCTTAAATTCCTTTATCTCACCAGTGATTAGTCCTTTCCAACCATGGTAGATACCTTTTACCTTAAAACCATTGAAAATAGCAGTTCTCGTTACCGCGCGTATTGCACAGTTCATTCCCGGAGCGTCGCCTCCCGATGTCAGAATGCCAATACATTTAATTGTTCCCATAATCAAACCTTTTAACCTACATTATAATACCGGTTGCAAATATAATCGAAAAAATATTTGGAATGCGTTTTTTGAAATGCTAATTTGAGATAAATGTTACAAAATGTCCATATTATGCTAAAATAGTATTCAGAATGCACTCTTTACACGATTCCATCAACCATTTTGGTGTTGAGGTTGCTCCGCAGATGCCAACGCTCTTGACACCGTCAAGTAACTTGAAATCAATCTCTTTTGCATCTTCAATCAGATAACTGTTGCTGTTTACCGATTTACATTCGTTGAACAGTATTTTTCCGTTCGAGCTCTTTTTGCCGCACACAAAGAAAATCAGGTCGTGCTTTGCGGCGAATGTCCTGATGTTCGGGATGCGGTTTGCCACCTGTCGGCAGATGGTATCGTAATATCTGAACTCAGCCTCGGGTGTTTTGTGGCTCTCGATGTATGCTACAATCTCGCGGAAGCCCTGAAGCGACTTTGTCGTCTGCGAGTATAGAATAGTATCTTTGGCATAGTCCAGTTGCTTTGCCTCTTCCAGACTCTCGATGACGATGGCTGTGCCTTCGGTCTGACCGATGAGGCCGAGCACTTCGGCATGACCTCGCTTGCCGTATATTACAATCTGTTTCGGTCTGTCCGACGGTGTGTCGTACTCTTTCTTGATGCGTTTCTGTAGACGCAGAACAACGGGGCAGGTGGCATCTATAAGCTGAATGTTATTCTCCTTTGCCGTCTGGTAAGTCTGCGGAGGCTCGCCATGCGCTCTCAGCAGCACTTTTGCGTTGTTGAGCTTGGCAAACTCGTCGTGCTCAATGGTTATCAGACCGAGTTTTTTCAGCCTCTCGCATTCTGTGCCGTTGTGAACGATGTCGCCAAGGCAGTAGAGCGAACTGCTGTCCTGCAATTCCTCTTCAGCCTTGCTTATGGCGGTTGTTACTCCAAAGCAAAAGCCCGAACCGTTGTCTATCTCTACTTCAATCATTTCTTATGCCAGTGCTTTTGATATTATTTCCTGAACATAAGCGTTCTGCTCGTCGATTGTCATGTTGCTGTTGTCGAAGACGATGGCGTCGTCTGCCTGCTTCAGCGGACTTACTTCGCGGGTTGTGTCTATGCGGTCGCGCTCAACAACATTCTTCAGAATCTCCTCGTAGCTGTTGTTCTCGCCCTTGGCTTTCAGCTCGTCGTAACGTCTCTGGGCGCGGACTTCGGCTGATGCTGTTACGAAAAGCTTCAGTTCAGCATCAGGGAAGACTGTTGTGCCTATGTCGCGGCCGTCCATCACGATGCCTTTCTCCTTTCCCATCTCCTGCTGAAGGGCAACGAGAGCCTCTCTCACAAACGGAAGGGCAGCCACAGGACTTACTCTCGACGAAACCTCCATTGTGCGTATTTTCTTCTCCACGTTTACCCCGTTCAGGTATGTCTCCGGAACGCCCTGCTCGTTCAGCTTGAATCTTATCTGAATGTTGTTGATGTCCTTCTGCAATCCTTCTTTGTCAATGCCGTTGTCTCCGAAGAAACCATGTTCCATCGCATAAAGCGTTACTGCGCGGTACATTGCGCCGCTGTCGATATAGATGTAACCAATTGATTTTGCAATGCTTTTTGCCATGGTGCTCTTGCCGCATGACGAGAATCCGTCAATGGCTATTACTATTTTCTTCATTATCCTATTATTAAAGTTGTAATCCAAAATTAAACGTAACCGACGATGCTCCAACGTGATAGTTGGCATACGAAACGCCGACTTTTATTTTCGTCAGTTGCAAGCCTGCTCCAACAGTTGCTCCCGTCCAGTTGCTGCCGCCTTCTTCCTTCAGTTCCTTGCCTCTTGCAAAGTTATATCCGGCGGCAACGTAGAATTGGTCTGAAAGCAGAATGTCGGCTCCTAAGACAAGATGTCTGATGAATTTCTGCCCGAAGTTCAGTTTCTTATTTCCGAGAGGGCAGAAATAGCTGCTGCTCCAGTGGTTAAGATTTGTCAGCGTTGCCGAAAGTCTGAAAGGTGCGTGCGGCATGGTTCGCGAGATGCCGAGCTGCACATTAACCGGAAGTTTTTCGCGCGTGTCCTCAAAAGCTACAATCTGTCCGCCAATGTTCTTTATTGCGAGCGAAGCCGACAGTCCGTCGTCCTCGTTGTAATAGTTTATGCCCAAGTCCACACCCACAGCCATCGCCGAACTCTTGTCGTAGTTAGAGTAGATGATATTTCCGGTTGCGCCGCCCACCAGTTCGTCAAAGAAGAAGTAACTGTATGTAAATCCGAAAGCCATATCCTTGCACTTGAAAGTGCCGAGCGTTTCGTCATATTCGTTCGTCTCTCTAAAATCGCCGTAGTCCAGATATCGTGCGCTCACAGCCCACGAGCCTCTTTCGCCGTGCTCCTGACAGTACGATGCTCCTGCACATTTAGAGCCTGCAAGATATGTCATGTAGCTTACGCCAATCGAGCGGTCGCTCACCGAACTCAGAAGGGCAGGATTGCTTGATACAAGCGATATGTCGTCTTCGATGATAGAAATATTTTCTCCACCAAGTGCCGCCGAATGTGCTGAAACCGGCAGTTTCAGAAATTGGAACACAGCGTCCGATCTCTGTGCCATAGCCCCGACACAAATCAAACTGTATAATAAGGTGTAGAGAATTTTTTTCATCCAAACTTTTAAATTCTTGCCAAAGATACATCAAATTTAAAAAAACTGAAGTATTTTTGTGTCAAAATATATTTTTTGAGGTTCTGCCCTGTAAATAGAACGCGAAAACAACCGTTTTATGGCGGAAAACCGCAAAAATAATTGTTGGTAAAAAAAAAGTTAAATCAAAAACGTGGTTAATATAAAAAAAAGTGCTACATTTGCCAACAATGGAATACAATTGAAAACAAATAAATAAAAAAATAATTATGGAAATAAAGAAAACTGAAGCCGCAGACTTGGAGAACAAGAAGTCGACCAGTTATCTGATTGGTTTTGTTCTTGTCTTTGCGTTGCTTTTCGCAGCCTTCGAATTTACAACTTATGAAAAGGCTGAGGTTATCGACACAGGTCTTACTGATGTCATAATCGAGGAAGAGGTTATCCCTGTTACCGAGCAGAAGCAGGAAATGGCTCCACCGCCACCATCTGCACCAACTGTATCAGATGTGTTGAACATCGTTGATAACGCATCTACAGAGGAGTCTGATATCCAGTCAACTGAGGATCTTGATGCGCCTATTACTCCTCCTGTTCAGCACAAAGTCGAGGAACCACAGAAAGTAGAAGAGGAGGTTGAGGACCAGACTGTCTTCCAGGTTGTAGAAAAGATGCCTGAGTTCCCTGGTGGTATGGCTGCTTGTTTGAAGTTCTTGTCAAACAACATCAAGTACCCAACAATCTCTCAGGAGAACGGTGTTCAGGGTAAGGTTATCGTACAGTTCGTGGTTAACAAGGACGGTTCTATCGTAGACCCAGTCGTTGTACGTTCAGTAGACCCATACTTGGATAAGGAGGCGCTTCGTGTGATCTCTATGATGCCTAAATGGTCTCCAGGTATGCAGAGAGGTAAACCAGTACGTGTAAAGTACACTGTCCCTGTAACATTCAGATTGCAGTAATACCTATTATATATGTTATAAAGGCTGCCGTTGTGCAGCCTTTTCTTTTTTATTCACGCTAAAATTTATTATGTACACATCTTCGCAACTGATAGAAAAAGTTAATCAGTTTATTGAGCAGTTGCCTTACGACCGCAAGCCATCGGGACTTTACGACCCCGTGAAATACGTCCTGTCGCTTGGCGGAAAGCGCATTCGTCCTGTTTTGATGCTGATGGCTTACAATCTGTACAAGGAAAATGTTGATGATATAATGATGCAGGCAATTGCGCTCGAAACATATCATAATTACACCCTTCTTCACGACGATTTGATGGATAAGGCTGATGTGAGAAGAGGCAAGCCTACTGTTCATAAGAAATGGAACGATAATACAGCGATTCTTTCGGGCGATTCGATGCTCGTGCTCGCTTATCAGAGAATGTTGTCTGGGCTCGATTCCGAGAATCTGAAGAAGGTGCTCGATTTGTTCACTGTAACGGCTCTCGAAATTGGCGAAGGTCAGCAGTACGACATGGAGTTTGAGACTCGCAACGATGTTACCGAAGCCGAATATATCGAGATGATTCGCCTCAAGACATCAGTCCTGCTGGCTTGTGCGTTGAAGATTGGCGCGATTCTCGGCGGTGCATCAGACGAGGAAGCCGACACATTGTACGATTACGGTCAGGAGATTGGTCTTGCATTCCAGCTTCAGGATGATTACCTCGATGTTTATGGCGATCCTGCTGTGTTCGGAAAGAAAATCGGTGGCGACATCCTTTGCAACAAAAAGACTTACATGCTTATCAATGCTTTCAACAAAGCGAATGATGAGCAGAAGAAAGAGCTGCAAAAGTGGATCGATGCCAAGGAGTACGACGCGCAGGCAAAGATTTCTGCCGTAACAAAGTTGTATAACGAAATCGGCATTCGCGAGTTGTGCGACAATAAGATAAACTCATATTTTGAGTCGGCAACTGCCAAGTTCGATGCACTTGCTGTTCCTGCCGACAAAAAGAAAGAGTTGAAGCAGTTTGTAAACTCGTTGATGAACAGAAAATCGTAAGTCGATGATTATTGACACTCATTCTCACATTTATGTAGAGGAGTTTGATGACGATAGGGACGAGGCGATAAAACGTGCCAAGGAAAACGGGGTGGGGCATCTGTTCCTGCCGTGTATCGATGAGTCTTCGTTGCCGCGAATGGACGCGCTTTGCGCTAAGTATCCCGGTTATTGCTCGCAGATGATAGGCTTGCATCCAACCGAGTTGGGAGACGATTGGAAGGCTACATTATATAATATGTACCAACTTCTATCTGCTAATCCCGACAAGTACATCGCCGTTGGCGAAGTGGGACTCGACTTGTACTGGGACAAAAGTCGCCAGAAGGAGCAGGAAGAAGTCCTTCGCACACAGATGGAGTGGGCTTTGAAGTTCGACAAACCCTTGATGATTCATTGCCGTGATGCTTGGGACGAGTTGCTGACGGTCTTTGCCGATTACGACAAAAGTACGTTCAGAGGCGTTTTTCACTGTTTCACCGGAACGGCAGAAGAGGCAAAAAGGCTGCTCGGATATCCAAATTTCAAACTGGGTATTGGCGGTGTGGTAACGTTCAAAAAATCCACCTTGCCCGAGGCATTGCAGCATGTGCCGATAGAGCGAATTGTGCTCGAAACAGACTGCCCGTATCTGGCTCCAGTTCCGCATCGCGGAAAACGCAATGAAAGTGCGTTTTTAAAGCATGTGCTCGAAAAGGTGTCGCAAGTGTACGATAAGCCTTGCGAGCAGGTTTCTTGCATTATCAATAACAGTATCAGAGATTTATTTGGTGTTCAAATTGCTGAAATGTGAAAAAATGTAAAAATATTTTTTAATAAAAATGTAATTTTTACTAAGCAAAGTCCTTGTATTTCGCATTTTTTTTGTAATTTGCACCCGATTTAAGGTTTAGAAACAAATAAAATCGTAATAATTAATTTATTTAATCTTAAAAAATTTAGACACACAATGAAAAAGTTTATTGCAATTCTTGCAGTGATGGGAGTAATGACTTTTGGTCTCTCTCAGTCTATGATGGCTCAGGATTCTACAGCAACAGCTACAGATTCTACAGCATCTGAAAAGGTAGAGGAAGCAGCTCCAGCAGCAGCTCCAGTAGCAGCTGGCGAGGAGTCTTTCCACAAGAGCTTGAAGACAAAGTATATCGAAGGTGATGCAGGCTTCATGTCATTGGTAGCCGTAGCTTTGGTATTCGGTCTTGCATTCTGTATCGAGCGTATCATTTACCTAAGCCTTTCTGAGGTTAACACTAAGAAGCTTCTTGCTTCAATCGAGGAGAAACTTGAGGCTAACGACGTAGAGGGCGCTAAGGCAGTTGCTCGTGGTACTCGTGGTCCTGTTGCTTCTATCTGCTATCAGGGTCTTATGAGACTTAACGATGGTCTTGATGTAGTAGAGCGTACAGTTACTGCTTACGGTGGTGTTCAGGCTGGTTACCTTGAGAAGGGTTGTTCTTGGATTACATTGTTCATCGCAATGGCT
This sequence comes from Bacteroidaceae bacterium, assembly GCA_045111775.1. Taxonomy (GTDB): domain Bacteria; phylum Bacteroidota; class Bacteroidia; order Bacteroidales; family Bacteroidaceae; genus Ga6A1. The sequence continues at coordinate 9,686 of JBGUGY010000118.1, forward strand.
CCATCACTCGGATTCCTTGGTACTGTGATCGGTATGGTTCAGGCATTCGATGATATCCAGGCTGCAGGTGATATCTCTCCAACAGTCGTTGCAGGAGGTATGAAGGTTGCCTTGATTACAACTATCTTCGGTATCGTTGTTGCTTTGATCCTTCAGTTGTTCTACAACTTCATCCTTATGAAGATCGAGGGTATCACAAGCGAGATGGAGAACTCTTCAGTTACTCTTCTTGACCTTATCACAAAGTACAACATTAAGAATAACAAGTAATTATTAACTGACGAATAACATGAAAACAGAGAAAATTTCATCTCTTGTACTGTATGTTGTATTCGCAGTAATCATACTTCTTTTTGGCGTATTCTTTACTTATGGATATGACAACCAGTACGCTGCAAATCCAAAGTTCAACGATCCTTTGATGCTTGATGGCGTAATGATACTTATGTATGCTATGGTTGCTATCACTGCATTGTTGATTGTTTGGAGTTTGGTTAAGAGCTTCGTTCAGAATATGGGCGGTCCTAAGGGTGAGAACCTTTCAGGTGTTCCTGGTGGAACAATTTCAGCAGTATCTGTTGCAATCTTGGTTGTTTCTTTGCTTGTTGGTCTTTTTGCTCCAAGCGAGACAATCGTTGCAAATGGTGATGTAGTTACTGATACTACTGCTATTGCATTGGCTGATCACTTCATCTGCTCAATCTATGTTCTGTCTATTGTAGCTCTCGTTGCTATGTTCTTCAACATGACAGGCATCATGAAGAGAAAATAACATTTATTGTAGAATTATTAAAAACTAAGAAAATATGGCGAAAAAAGGAATGCCCGAACTGAACACCAGTTCAACGGCCGATATTTCCTTTATGTTGCTTATCTTCTTCTTGATCACTACTTCCATGGCTACGGACCGTGGTTTGGCACGTCAGTTGCCACCTCCACCAGATCCAAACCAGAAGGATGACCCAGAGCTGAATAAGGTTAAGGAGCGTAACGTTCTTAAGATTCGTATGAACTCACAGGACTACCTTATGTGTGGTGATGAGTTTATCAGTGTTCTTCAGTTGAAGGACAAGGTTAAGGAATTTATCAAGAATGTTGACGATAATCCTAACTGGCCTGAGAAGCATCCTGCAAACATTCCACTCATCGGAGAGGTTATGGTAACTTCAAAGCACGTTGTTTCTATTCAGAATGACCGTGGTTCAAGTTACAGAGCTTACTTCGAGGTACAGAATGAAGTAGTACGTGCTTACAATGAGTTGCGTGATGAACTGGCTAAGGCACAGTTCCACAAAAAATCATACGCTGAGTGCACAAAGGAGGAGCAGAAAGCAATTCGTGAATATTACCCTCAGAAGATTTCTGAGGCTGAACCAAAAAGTTACGGAGGACATTAATTATGGGTAGATTTAAAAAATCGAATCGCTCAATGCCAGCGATGAACACTTCATCACTGCCTGACTTGATTTTCTCAATGTTGTTCTTCTTCATGATGGTAACCACTATGCGTGAGGTTACTCTTAAGGTTCAGTTCCGTGCTCCTCAGGGTACTGAGTTGGAGAAACTGGAAAAGAAGTCTTTGGTAACTTTCATCTATGTAGGTGCTCCTACTAAGGAACTGCAGAAGAAGTTCGGTGCTGAGACTCGTGTACAGTTGAACGACAAGTATGCAGAGCCTGCTGATGTGCAGGACTATGCTACTCAGGCTCGTATGGATATGAAGGAAGAGGATCAGCCGTTTATGACTGTATCTTTGAAGATTGACCAGGATACTAAGATGGGTGTTGTAACAGATATCAAGCAGGCTTTGCGTAAGGCTTATGCTTTGAAGATCAATTACTCTGCAACATTGCGTCAGTAATCAATCTTAACTGAAATAAAAAAGGCGACTGCATTTTGCAGCCGCCCTTTTTTGTTTTTTATAGTTTCTTAACTGCCAGTCTTACAAGAATGAAACTTGCAACGATGCTTATCAGCAGTGTAGGTATGTAGGAGATATTGGAGTCTATTTTGCAGATCTCTACGAACAAGTGCATAAGTCCGAATCTGACTACGAAAAGGTTTATTAGATGTGCCGCCAGAACGCCTATCGCGTTCTTTTTGTTCGGCTTGCTTTTGAACGTCCACAGCACCGTCATGAAATAATTGGCTATGAATGATATTGCGTAGCCGCTTACGAGTGCAATCTGGTATATTGTAAACTGTTTGACCGTGAAGAATATGCAGGCGTCGATTCCTGTCGATATTCCGCCTACGATGCAGAATTTTACGAACTCGAGGAACTTTTGATTCTCCTTGAGTGACTTTATTTTTTCGTTCATAAATATATTTATTTGCTGTTGTAAACTTTGTTTCGCGGATGATGAAGCAGAATTTCCTCGCGTAGACGGCTTTTGTCGAGGTGGGTGTATATTTCTGTCGTCGCAATGCTTTCGTGCCCCAGCATGGCTTGTATTGCCCTCAGATTGGCTCCTCCTTCGAGCAGATGCGTGGCGAATGAATGGCGGAACGTGTGCGGACTTACTTGTTTCTTAATTCCGGTGACGGCGATAAGCTGTTTTATGACGTAAAAAATCATCACTCTGGTAAGATGCTTGCCGCGCGTAAGGCTTACGAAAACGTAGTCTTCTTCGCCTTTCTTTATGTCAATCTGATTTCGGTCGGCAAACCAAGCTTGCAATTCGCTTACGGCTCTTTCGGAAATAGGGACGAGCCTTTGCTTTCGGCCTTTGCCCGTTACCTTTATGAATCCTTGTTCCAGATAAAGGTCGGAAATAAGCAGGTTGCAGAGTTCGCTTACGCGTAATCCGCAGCTGTAAAGAGTTTCGATGATGGCTCGATTGCGCTGTCCTTCGCCCTTGCTCATGTCGATGGCATTTATCAGCGCATCAATCTCTTCTAAACTCAGAATGTCGGGCAAATGAAGGCCGATTTTAGGCGATTCTAACAGTTCGGTAGGGTCTTGCCTTATTTTTCCTTCGAGAAGCAGAAAATGATAGAAAGAACGCACGCCCGACAGGATTCTGGCTTGCGAACGCGGATGGATTTCGACGTCGGCAAGACCGGCGGCGAAGTTCTCGAGCTCGTCTAACGATGTTTCGAGAGGATTGATTCCTTCGATTTGCTGGTATGCAAAGAGCTTCTCAATATCCGAAAGATAGGCGTTTGCTGTGTTTTGCGTGTACGAGCGTTCGAGCAGAAGATATTGCTTGTAGCTCTCTCTAAGGTCGTTGGTGAGTTCTACAAAATCCTTGTTCGTCATCAGTTTTTCTTCTTTTCTTTGACAATAGATGTAAGAGGATGGCGGTTGCCCTTAATCTGGTTAAGGATAACCTTTGCAGAACCGAAACTCAGGAACATATCGAGTCGGATTGGGATATGGTTCTTGTCGTCGGTTATGTAGAACGTGATGACTTCTTTTTCCTTGTTCTTCTTGTCGTATTCAACGAACGAGAAGACAAGTGTGTTGTATTTTTTCTTGTCGTTAACTTCGATAACCTTCTTGCCTCGGTAGATAACTGTTTCGTTTACGATTTTGCTGCCTTCGGTCATCGGGAACTTGATTTTGTAGCCTACCTTGTATTTGCTTGCGTCGAACGAGCGCGCAAGAAGAAGCATGCTAACCATATCGTAGATGCACGAATTGCTGCTAAGTTGCTCCTTGCTGACTACGCCTTTTGAACTGACGTGGCGATTGTTAATTACATTTTTCCCTTCGGGATATGTGTACCAAACCTCGTCGATGTAGTATCGCTTGCCCTCGCGTGCTGCCTTTTTGTAATAGAGCGGCACAAGTTTGTCGGTACAATAAGAAACGAGTGTGTCGCGGAAGATGAAAATCTTGTCAGCCTGCTTGCTTCCGCGTGTTATAAGATTGGCTTTGAATGCCGATTTTCCGTGATATCTCGTCTGTGTGATATCCATCTGGGCAGAACCTGCTTTTACCCATACAAACTTCCAGTTGTAGTACAGGTCGTAGTTTAAAACTTCGCCGTGCTTAAAGGCTTCGTTTTCTCGTTCGCATTGCGCAGTGCAGCTCAATGAAAGCATGAGCATGGCAATCAATAATGTCCATCTCATAATACGGTTCTTTTTTTAGTTATTTCTTGTTGAATTTTCGCTCGGCATTTCTGCTCTTGATGCTCTTTTCGCGGTCTGGCTTCTGCTTGGTTATCTCCAGAGGCTTCTGCTCTGTCAGAGGCGTGTCGAGCGGATTCCACGATTGTTCAATCTCCCAGCGAGCCTTCAGTTCGAGCGACTTCGGATAGTAGTAGACCGTTTCGGCCTGCGTGCGCGAAGCGTATTCGCCTGTATCCCAAACGCCGTTGTTGTTCTTGTCGATGAACAGACGCATGTAGTAGGTGCCCGGCTTTATGTAGTAGAAATCGGCTTCTGACTGCTTGTTGAGTTTAGATTGAGTAACGACCTTGTCGCCCTTGTCCAAAAGTTGCACGATGGCGCATGTGTCAACGCCGCTGATCTTGACGTAAAGCGAGCTGAAGTCATCGAGTGATGAGATTGAAATCTTCTGTTTTGCTTCTTTCGTCACGTTGCCGTACAATCCTGTGAAGGCTGCCGAATCGACCGTCAGGTCGTAGTTGTGCTCTGGCAGCCATTCTGCCATGAGCGTATATCTTCTGATGTTGGCTGAATCCTGTTCAATCTCGAACGGCTCGTCAACCCAAAGCGTGTCCTTTTGAATCTTCAAATGGAATGCCGAATTGTTGATGTTCACGATAGGCTCGCCGAATGAAAAGTGTATATTTTCGTTCGCGCCCATCTTCGAGCCGCCGCTCATCTTCATGTCGAGAGGTTCGGCAGGCATGATGCTGTCGATTGGCTCATCTTTGCCTTTGTGCTGCTTCTTCTGCGCTTTGAGCCAGTCTTCGTACTTCTTGCTTTGCTCCTTGCGAATCTTCTCCATCGTCTTTTTCGAAGCCAGATGAAGCGTGTCGGTTGTCGGAACGAGATTGCCGAGTGTGTCGGTACCCATGAATTTCACTACCATGTCGAGCGTATCTTTCTGGTAGATGAGAGAATCCTTAATCCAGAAATGCAGCGTATCGTTGGTTGCCGAAAATTCCTTGATGAAGGCATCTTCTGTGTTGAAGTTCAGACCTTCGATTGCTGCTGGTTCGTCTGCTGGGGCAGTAAAGAAAAGTGAAAACTTATTCGGTGTAAGTCTTTCTGTCTTAGTTAGATATTGATTAGTCTGTTTTTCGGTGAAAAGCGTAAGTACGATATCATCTGGCATGAATCTTGTGCACGGAACGGTTACAACCGAGTCGAGACGGCTGTGGTCGTTCTTATGCCAGATAGAGTCGGTTCTTGTGCTCGGCTCTGATTTTGGTGTGATGATGCTGTCGTTGAATGCTATTCCTTCGCTTTTCTGATTGAAGAAATAGTTTTGGTCGGCATCGTTCAGAGCGTAGATTTTGTATTGCTTGTTGCTTGCAATGCCCTTTATCACGAACTGACCTTTGGCGTTTGTGCGCGCGATACGTTCGAGCGGTGCGGTGGTGAAAACCGTATCGCTTAGGTTTGAATATAATCCTACCAATGCACCTTTCACCGGTTCAAGATTCATGGCATCGAGCACAGTTCCTGAAACCTCCATCGTGTCGATGCTTGCGCCTGTAGAGAACGAATAAGAATAGTTTCCCATCGGGTTACCTTCGTTATTGTCCTGAATACAGTCGCCAAAATCGATGGTATAGGTGTAATCGGTCTTTAGTGTGTCGAAAAGTGTGACGATGATTTTCTTGCCGTTAGCCTTGATGTCGGCAGGCTCGGCTTGAGGAGGCGATATTACAACCTTTTCAGAAGCCCCGTCGAGCTTGATGAACTCGTCAAACTCAATCGTAACTTTCTTTGTCGAGGTGTTCGTTGCCTTGTCGTTCGGAGTGCAGCGAACAACCTTAGGCGGCTCTTCATCATAAGGACCGCCGTCGGGACTGCTGATGCTTGCGCAACTGTGTATCAGCAATATAGCCACAATGCAGAAGGCAGCAGACAGATATTTGTAATAAAGCCTCTTCACGCCTATTACTTATTCATTGAAATCATTTCGTCGATATAGTCTCGGTTGTTGCTCAGGCGAGGAATCTTGTGCTGACCGCCAAGCTTTCCCTTCTCCTTCAGCCACTCGTCGAACAAGCCTTTTCGTGCAACAATCACCTCAAGTTTCTGAAGTGTGATGTCCTTGTATCGCTTAGCCTCGTAGTCCGAATTGATATGCTGAAGTTCAGAATCGAGAATGTTGATGAATTCTTCGAGAGATGAAGGCTCCTGCTCGAACTCTATGAGCCACTGATGGCGGCAGTGAGCATTCTGATCCATGAAGATTGGGGCAGCTGTATAGTCCTTAACCAGAGCGTTTGTCTCGGCGCAAGCCTTGGCAAGCCCCTTCTCTGCATTGTCAACAATCAGCTCCTCGCCAAATGCGTTGATAAAATGCTTTGTTCTTCCGGTGATGACGAACTTGTATGGCTCTTTCGACGTGAAACGCACGGTGTCGCCAATAAGATAACGCCACAATCCGCATACGTTCGAGATTACCATAGCGTAGTTCTTTCCAACCTCAACGCCCTCGAGCGGTACAACCGTAGGATTCTCGCTGTCAACCTCGCTCACAGGAATGAACTCGTAGAACATTCCGTAGTCGGTCATCAGCATGAGCGAAGGGTCGTTAGGGTCATTCTGAATTCCGAAGAAGCCCTCGCTGGCGTTGTATGTCTCCATGTAATTCATTATATCGCTCGGAATGAGTTGCTTATACTGCTCGCGATATGGAGTAAAGGCTACTCCACCGTGCCAGAACACTTCGAGCTCAGGCCACACCTCATGAATGTCGTTCTTTCCAGATACTTCGAGAACTCTCTTCAAAACAGACATCATCCACGAAGGCACGCCGCTAAGCGTAACAACGTTGTGCTTTATGCTCTCGTGTGCAATGCGGTCTCTCTTTTTCTCGAAATCAGCCAGAAGGGCAGTCTTCTTGCTCGGTGTTCTTACAGCGTTTATCATCGGACTGAGATTCTCCAGAAGAATCGCGCTCAAATCGCCTACAAGACTGTTAGCCACGTTGTAGTTTGGCTGATGGCTTCCGCCCAAGATAAGGTTTTTGCCGTCGAAAATTCTGCTCTTCTTGTGCAGGTTGAGGTGGTAGCAAATGCAGTCTTTGCCACCAAGATAGTGTATGCTCTGCAAGCCGTCTTTGCTTACAGGGATGAATTTGCTCTTATCGTTTGTTGTGCCCGATGATTTTGCGTACCATTTCACTTGTCCCGGCCACAAGATATTTTTTTCGCCATGACGCATGCGGTCAATGTACCCCTTCAAATCTTCATAATTCGTCACAGGTACTTGACGAGAAAAATCTTCGTAATTGTTGATTTTATCGAAATTATATTTCTTTCCCCATTCAGTGTCGGCTCCTCTTTTGATAAGATACTGAATTACATGATTTTGCAATTCAATAGAATGTTTATCAAGTTTCTCCAAAGCTCTCTGTCTTGGTATGAAAAATTTCCTGATTAAATCTGTTTTGTTCATCTATAAGTGAAGAATTGTTTCTACAAAAATCCTTGCAAAGTTAGTTGATTTATTTGAAAATTCCTATCTTTACCACGAAAAAAGTAGATTGAACAATAAAATACCAGATTATGCGTATTGGAATACTTTCTGCAGGGGGTGATTGTCCCGGGATAAATGCGGCAATAAGAGGTGCGTGCAAAACAGCCATTAACTGTTACGGAATGGAAGTTGTTGGTATAAAGGGAGGTTTTGAAGGACTGATAAACAGAGATATAGACATCCTTACCGATGATTCCATGTCTGGACTCTTGAGCATGGGCGGAACAGTTCTCGGAACATCACGATTCAAACCGTACAAGAAGAATCCTGTTACGGGTGCGAACAGTGCCGACGAACTGGCTCGAAGCATACACGAATTGGGGCTTGATGCCGTTGTCTGTATTGGCGGAAACGGAACGCAGAAGACGGCTTACAAGATGGCAAAGCATGGTTTGAACGTTATCGGCGTGCCGAAGACTATCGACAATGATATCTGGGGCACAGAAGAGACTTTCGGCTTCGACACAGCCGTTAGCATTGCTACCGATGCGATAGACCGGCTTCATTCAACTGCCAGTTCGCACAATCGTGCCATGGTTATCGAGGTGATGGGGCACAAGGCCGGATGGCTCGCCTTGCATAGCGGTATGGCAAGCGGTGGCGACGTGATTCTTCTGCCGGAGATTCCTTACGACCTCAACAATGTCTACAAGGCAATAGCCGCGAGGGCTGAACGAGGCAAGAAGTACAGCATTATCGTGGTGGGCGAGGGC
>JBGUGY010000119.1:0-2022 GCA_045111775.1 Bacteroidaceae bacterium
CAAGTTCCTGAATACCAGCCTGCCCGTCGAGTTCGGCATTCAATCCAGCCTTTATCATTCTGATGGCGATAGGACTGCGCTTCATTATCGTCTTTGCCCAATCAACAACCTCGTCCTCGAGTTTGCCGAACGGAACGACCTTGTTTACAAGTCCCATCTCGAGAGCCTCTTGAGCGGTATAAAGTTTGCAGAGATACCAAATTTCGCGCGCCTTTTTCTGTCCGACGATGCGTGCAAGATATGACGAACCGAATCCGGCATCGAAACTGCCGACCTTCGGACCAGTCTGACCGAATTTTGCATTCTCGCTCGCAATCGTGAGGTCGCACACAACGTGCAGAACATGACCGCCACCAACAGCAAAACCGTTTACCATTGCGATGACAGGCTTCGGAATTGAGCGAATCTGCTTCTGCACATCAAGTACGTTCAGACGCGGAATTCCGTCGGTTCCCACATATCCGCCGCGACCTTTAACGTGCATATCGCCGCCGCTGCAAAAAGCCTCGGTCTTCAATCTTTCCTCCTCAGTCTGACCTTCTTTCAGAGGACTGTGAGCACCAGTCAGAACAACCACGCGGACATCTTTCGCCTCGCGACAATAATACAACGCATCGCTAATTTCCCACGTTGTGCGCGGAGTGAAAGCATTTCTGTATCGTGGTCGGTTGATGGTTATCTTTGCAATTCCCTCGAAGAACTCGAAAAGAATTTCTTCATATTGTTTGATAGTCTTCCAATTTCGTTCCATATTTTTATTATTTAGAGATATGTTCAAAATAGTTTCTGAATTCGTTTTTGCTCGTCTCGCTGTCGATAAAAAGTTCGAGAACCGATGTGTGAGAATCTTCGTCGTCCATAAAATTGCAGAAAACCGATTTTAACTCCGAAAGACTTTCCGCGCTGAAATATCGGGCATTGAAAGCCTTTGCAAAGTGCTCCGCGCTGGCAGAATGTTTGCCGGCGATGTATTCTTGATAAGCCGAAGCCTTGTCGAGTCCCTTCAGATTGCAAAAAATCTGACCAAGATGATTGTTGAACACGACAATTCGCAATTTGTTACACGACTTTTGCATATTCATACTGTCCTCAATCCAAAGGGCATTGCTGTCGTAGAAGAAGGCGAGGTCGCCAACCAAAAGCAACGTGTCTCTTCCGCCAAGTCTGAAGCCTTGAGCAGCAGAAACGCAACCTTCGATGCCGTTCACACCGCGATTGCAAAGCACTTCGGAGTATGATGCATCGAACATCTGAATGTTTCTGACCATGCTGCTGTTTGCCACATGAACGGCAAATTTTCTGTCGATATTTTCAGAAATAAACTTCAATGCAGAAAGGTCGCAGAACGACGAAAACGAATATTTATCCGCTTTTTCCTTCAGATTTTCTGAAAGATTTTTCCAGCGCTCAAAGAAATCTTTATCGGCTTCAATTAACTGATGTTCAATGATTTTAAGAGCGTTATCAGCAGATGTTCTCACAAAATGTGTAGCACATTTGTAAGTATCTGGTAGCGAATAGCCGTCGCCAACAAACTGAACAAGACGTTCGGGCGATACGTTGCGGATGAAATTCTTCAGCCTCTTTGAAACGATGTGTCCGCCAAGAACAAAGACCGTATCGGGCTTTAGAGACTCGTCGGCAGAATAAACACTCAGAATCTCGTCGAAATTGCGCAAAACGTTGGGACAGTCGTAGCCGATGTTCGACAGATATTCGGCACAAACTACAATATTTCTGTGCTTATCTGCAAGCGATTTCAGAGCAGAACGACATTCGATTGCTTCTTCAGTGTTTAACTGACCAATTATCATTATCACCATCGCCTTAGCCGATTTTTCGACTGATAAATCCACGTTTATAGATGAAAAATCTGGTTCAGAATAATAAATCAGTCTCTCATTCGGCAAATTTTCTACGCTGAAATCGAAGAAAGGTTCGGTAATCGGAACATTTATCTGAACAGGACCATTCTTGCGGTTCATCTCGATGAAAGCCTCGTTTATCAGACGGTTACAAAAC
>JBGUGY010000120.1:0-14546 GCA_045111775.1 Bacteroidaceae bacterium
AGGTACGTCCAAGGTACGTCCAAGGTACGTCCAAGGTACGTCCAAGGTACGTCCAAGGTACGTCCAAGGTACGTCCAAGGTATATGCAAGGTACGTCCAAGGTATATGCAAGGTATATGCAAGGTATATGTAAGCTATATGTTGGCTGTATGTTGGCTATATGTTGGCTATATGTTGGCTATATGTTGGATATATGTTGGATATATGTAAGCTATATGTTAAACTACACCTAAACTACACCAAAGGCATTCAGAAACAATTAAAGGGTATGTAAGTGACTTTTTGTCAAGGGTGGATTGGCGTTGGTTTTGTCTTGAACTGGCGTATTATATATAAATAGGTGTAGATTGTATCTTGTTCTTCTTCTTCTTATCTGACATAGTGAAGCTTTTTTGCTTGTATTTGTGTTATTATGATAGGGGAGAGGTTCGTTCGGCATTTTTTCGGCAGACTAAGAAAAAACAAGCCAGCCGCTACGAAATTCGAATGTTTTGTAGCGGCTGGCTCGATATCTGTGGTCGTAAGCAGATTATTGCTTGACGTATTTCATAACAATCTGTTGTATCTTCTCGATGGTTGCCTGGTCGTTCTGCAACATCTCTACGGAAGTTGTGACTATATTTGGAACCAGAGTCATGCATTTCTTACCGACAGGTGTCTCGTAAAAGTCGTTCATCTGTTTTAGTTCGTCAAGTGTGAAGTTGTCCGAGTAAACTTTTGTCAGAATCTTCTTTAGAGGTTCTGACATTGCCTCTGTAAGTTCCTTGTACATGGCTTTCGGGTCGGTAAGGTGCTCTGTCAGTCCTCTTGATTCAAACTGTAAAGCCATTGTTTGTTCCATTGCCGAACTGAAGTCCGCAAGTGCTATTGCTCTGTCTATTTCTTTCTGCATAGCGGCAGACTGGGCATTGGCAAAGCATGTCATTGCCAAAAAGCAAATCGTTATGAAAAATCTCATAATTAAATAAAGTTAATGAATTTGGATAAAATAGTATTCTGCAAAGATAGGATTTTTCGGACATATAATTCATGAAAAGTGAAAAAAATCTTGCCCGATTTATATAGCGAATCCAAAAATGTAATTATTTTTGTCGTCCGATAGATAAAACGTATTGCATCATCGGTCTGCTTTCGGACGGTGAGAGGCATATCGGAAAAAAATGAACATTATAGTTAAAATCAACACTAAACAACAAAAAACATGATTAAGGAAATTTATCTTGCCGGTGGCTGTTTTTGGGGCACCGAGCACTATTTCAAGCAGATTGAGGGTGTGGTCGAAACAGAAGTCGGCTTTGCCAACGGACACACCGAGAATCCAACTTACAAGGAGGTTTATACCGATGAAACCGGTCATGCCGAGACCGTAAGAATCAAGTACGACTCGGATGTTGTGAGCCTTAAATTCCTGTTGCAGATGTTCTTCAAGGCTATCGACCCAACGAGCCTCAACAAGCAGGGACACGACGAGGGCACGCGCTATCGCACCGGAATCTATTACGCCGATGCCGAGGATTTGCCAGTAATCGAGGCCGTCTATGCCGACGAGCAGAAGAACTATCAGCAGCCTCTGGCAGTCGAGAAGCAGCCGCTCGACAAGTTCTACAGCGCAGAAGAGTATCATCAGGATTATCTCGACAAGAATCCCGACGGCTACTGCCATCTGCCTCTCGAGCTCTTCGCGTTTGCTCGCAAGGCAAAGGAACGGAAATAGCCTATTCAAACTAATTCTAAATATATGTTAAACAAGTTCTTTGGTTTCTTCAGAAAATCAGATGATGAGTTAAGGAAGGAATTCGTTGTAAGGGAGATTGACAACAACGACGAAGTTCCGGCTTATGAAGATTCGAACGTCGCTCTGTACGAGGAGGTTAGGCAAGTTGCCAATATCAAGCATGCCTGCGAGCTCGATGCAGAGTGCATTGATTGTCTTGAAGATTATGACGATTTGATTGTGAATCTGTTGGCTTTTGCCGATGTGCGTAAGTTCACGATATTCGAAGATGCTTCAAACAATACCATAATTCTGAGGAAGGATGGTAATAAGGTCGGCTTTATTCCAGACGATAGCGATTACATAGACGATGAAGCGTTGTTGGAAGCTCTCAATCGCTTCTTGAAGCTCTGTGGAGCGAGAGGTCGCATCTATTCGTTGTGGGAGCCGGATTTAGGTCAGGGCTTGGTATTCTTCTATACCGAGGATGTAGATGCTGTGGAGAAGTATATATCTGAAAACCTGCAAGAAGATGATAATGTGAGCTTTGAGGATATGAAGGGCGAAATAAACTCTTATGTAGATTAGAAAGATATGGCAAGCAATCCAGATTTTGTTCAGTTCGTGGCAGACCAATGTGCCGGTGCTGGCGAGATAACCTTCAGAAAAATGTTTGGCGACTACGGAATCTATTGCAACGGCAAGATTTTCGGTCTGATATGCGACGACCGCTTCTATGTCAAGCCAACCGCCGCGGGAAGGGCTCTTCTTCGCGAGGTTGAACTCCGTCCGCCATACGATGGTGCGAAAGATTATTTCTACATCTCGGATGTAGAGGACCACGACTATCTGTCGCACCTTGTCCGTGAAACATGCAAAGAACTTCCCGAACCAAAGCCAAAGAAAAAGAAAGGCTAAGGATAAAAAACGAGTCGGCTGTTACAAGATATAACGGCCGACTCGTTTTTTGTGCTTATTTTTGTATGTATTTGGTGACTAACTTCTCGATTTTCTCCATGATTTCAGGGTTTTCGGTTATAATCTTATGGGCTGCGGAAATGTATGATGTTTGGAGCGACGTGAATAGTTTTCCGTCCTCGCTTTCCAGAAAGTTGTTAATCTTCTTTAATTCGTCTATCGTGTAGTTGTTCTTAAGGTTATTGGTTGCAATGTTGATGTGTATATCCGATGCAGCCTTAGCCATGGCATCGAGCATTTCGTTGATGCTTGCGATGGTTTCGGCATCTAAATCTTCTGTGTTTGTATCCTTTGCCATGTCGTATTGCTTTTTGGCTAAGTTTGGGATATCCATCAGTCTGATTGCTTTCTCGATTTCCGCCTGCATCTCTGGCGATACCGTTTTGTCGCCGTCTTTCTTGTATGTTTCAGACGTATAGCTCGGTCCTGTGAGTGTGAAGTGACGAGTGAATTTCTTTCCCTCAGGAGTTGCCATGAAACTGTTTATCTTCTTGAGTTCGTCGAGAGTGTATTTCTCTGTGAGTAGATTTTTGATAACCTTTCTGTAAAAGATGCTTGTCTCGTCGGCAATTTCTTTGCACATGGCATCGGTGTCGCTAATCTTGCATATTGCTTTTAATTGCTCGATTGCAGGTTTTATGCTTTCTAACGTTGTCTGGTGGATGTCCATAAGTTCCAGCGAAGTCTCGATTTCTTTTTGCATCTCGGGCGATTGCGCCTTGGCAAAGCAAGTTGCAGTAAGTAGTAAAATAGTAATTAAAAATCTCATAATTAAAAAGTTAATTGTTTTTAGATAAATTAGTTGTTGCGCAAAGATAAGTCTTTTTGATGATATATTAGTTAAAAATGTAAACTATTTTGCCGTATTTGTCAAATAGTATTGAAAATCTCCGATGCTTCTCGCCTTTAATCCCGAACGAATCCCGAAGGCATCCCGAAGAATGGGACGTATTTCAGCAATACGATAATAACTTTTTTTCAGCGGTGGGAATTCTTGCGTCCCTTTCGGTAGCAAGCGACCAAAGGTCGAGCGGCAAAATCCCAATATTCTTTCTTAGTCGAATTGCAAATTCGGCTGGACGGGGAGGATGGCTTGTTATATTTGCGCTTTTTTCTTGTGGAAGTCATATAAAATGCGAATTTGAAGAAAAACTATAAATAAAGTGTTATTTTTCTTGTAAAATACAGATACGGGGTTATGGATTTTTTTTATTTTTGCACTGAAAATTTTATTGTTTAATGCTAAAATTCATAAAGTAATGTCAATTAAATCTTTAAATGTGTTATCGTACTACCTCGCAGGTTTTTCAATATTGCTGATTATTTTTGGCTGTCTTGCCCCAGTTGTATTTACTCAATGTAATAGTTGCGTGGATTTTACGGAAACGGGGCAAATAGGTGATACTATTGGCGGTACTATGAGTCCTATTGTAGCAATTGCTGGTGTGTTCATGACGTTTATAGCTTTTCTTATGCAGATTAATGCCAATAGGATACAGAGTGAACAACTTAAAAAATCTTTTAATCTAAGATTATTAGAGAATAAAATTGAGAGTAGAAATGCTCTTCAACTTATGAGCGTTGATATAAATGATATGATAAAAGACATTGATCTCATTTGCAAGTGGATTGATTCCAATCTAGCAGGGGATATGCCATTTTGCTTTAGTCTTAAACAATCACGTTATAGGTATACTTCTATTGATAGAAACTTGGTCTATAGCGCCTTTTCTTTTTTTATGATGCCAAAAGAAGAGTCCGCAAAAGAAAAGTTCATTGATGATTTTAGAGCGGCGTATTCTCTTATGGGTTTCTATTCAGAAGGCATAGATAGTCTATATTCTAATGTTTATATACCTTATATGGATGAAATTGAGAACATAAAGAAACAGATGCAGTATGTAACAAAATTTGAATTAATACAAGAATCAGTTACTCAAGAAAAAATGATGATTTCTGCGATGCGTGATGCAAAAGAAAAATTTTTGAAAAAAGAGGCATACGAACGTTTAAAGCAACTCGGTAATAAAATAGAAATTGCATTGTCTAAGAATACCATAGAGTCTATACAGGAAGAATTTGATAAACAAATATAGGTTAGTCGTATATGATGTTTATGTGAATTCGTTATGATGTAAATATGGTAGGTTTTAATCCAGTTTAGTCGAATTTGCAATTCGACTGAGAGAAATAATTGGGAATTTGCCGCTCGACCTATGGTCGCTTGCTACCGAAGGGGCGCAAGAATTCCCGCCGCTGAAAATGTTATGGTTTTGTAGTAATCAGATGCTTTGTCGCGATTGTAACCGTCAGAAGTCGGGCAAGTAACCGCAGCACTTTCCCCGAAAACATCTATATATGTGATATTTGCAAAGTCGGGGAGTGGCAGCAATTCGGCATTAAGCCAGGTGGGGAATGTGCATAAACAAAGGCATGGCGGAAATTATTTTTGAAAAATATCGCAAAAAATCGCTAAAAAACATTGCTTATTCAAAAAATGTGCTTATCTTTGCACCGCTTTTAAGAAACAAGGCTTTAAGAATTGTTGTTTCGGGGTGTAGCGCAGTCCGGTTAGCGCATCTGTTTTGGGAACAGAGGGTCCCAGGTTCGAATCCTGGTACCCCGACACAGAAGGAAGGTTAAAACATCATGTTTTAATCTTTTTTTGTTTTTGTACATATCCGTTCTTTCTGCTCGATTTTAAAGCGAAATATTTCTTCAATTACAATTATTTGAGTTATATTTGTGCCATTCAACTATAATCATAACCATTTAATGAAACAAACCAACTATCATTTGTTCGATTTTCTTGACTTCGACGTAAATTTAAAGCAAGACGAATCGTTGTGGAAGGCTTATGCGCCTTCGGATATAAGAGAAAAAGACGGAGATGTTTGGGTAACAATTCCTTTTCAGAAACAGGTGCTTGCAAACGATATGCAGGCAGACGAATCGGCGGCACAGGAGACTTATGTGCTGAAAATCAGAGCGTACAGCAACAACTCTGTGCGACTGTTCTCGTCGTTCAACGACGAAGAGTGCAGCGACAACGACGATATGCTGTGCTGGCATCCGTCGGTAAAGAAGATTCCGCTGCGCGTTGAGAAAGACGGCGATATGTTCAGCATCGTGGGCGAGGGCGGACGATATGCCCAGATTGATTGTCGCAAGCCCGTGCTCGAACACTGGAGCGATTTGCTTCCCGAACCACAGAGCACGGTAGACATTACTATATATCCCGAAGGAGACAGAACTCCGCAGGGCAAGAGCGTGAGACTGAGTGCATACGACCATTTCTCTCCGCCGCGATACGATGCCCTTCCGCTGGCGTTGGTAAAGCGCGACGGTAAGAACGATGCCGTGACGCTCTCGTTCGAGTGTCAGCCCGACGAGTGTTTCTGCGGAACAGGCGAGCGATTCACAAAGATGGATTTGAGCGGACGCACCTTCCAGCTGAAGAATCAGGACGGACAGGGTGTGAACAACCGCCGTTGCTACAAGAATATTCCGTTCTATATCAGCAGCAGGATGTACGGCGTTTTCTATCACACTTGCGCCCATTGCAAGTTGTCGCTTGCCGACCATTCAACGCGTTCGGTTCAGTTCCTTAACGAATATCCGCAGATAGATGCCTTCATCATCGGCGGCGACAATCCCGAACGAATCTTGTACAATTACCGATGCATAACTGGCTTCCCGCCGATGCTTCCGCTTTGGAGCTTCGGCATCTGGATGAGCCGAATGACATATTTCAGCGCGGACGAGGTGAACAGCATTTGCAACCGTCTGCGTGCCGAGCATTATCCGTGTGACGTAATCCACCTCGATACAGGATGGTTCAAGACCGATTGGCTTTGCGAGTGGAAGTTCAACGACGAACGATTCCCTGACCCTAAGAAATTCATGGGCGACCTGAAGAAGCAGGGCTTCCGCGTATCGCTGTGGCAGCTTCCGTACGTTGCCGAGAATGCCGAGCAGATAGACGAGGCGAGGAAGAACAACTATATCGGTCCGCTTACCAAGAAGCAGGACAGCGAGGGCAGTAACTTCTCTGCACTCGACTATGCCGGAACCATCGACTTTACTTACCCTAAGGCGGTTGAGTGGTACAAAGGCTTGCTGAAGAACCTTCTGGAGATGGGAGCGGCGTGCATAAAGACCGATTTTGGCGAGAACATTCACATGGATGCCAAGTATCATGGCATGAAGCCCGAATTGCTGAATAACATCTACGCGCTGCTCTATCACAAGGCGGCTTACGAGATTACTAAAGATGTTACGGGCGACGGCATTGTGTGGGCGCGTAGTGCGTGGGCAGGATGCCAGAGATATCCGCTGCATTGGGGCGGCGACTCTGCCCATTCGTGGGACGGCATGGCTGGCTCGCTGAAGGGTGGTCTGCATTTCGGACTCAGCGGATTTGCCTTCTGGAGCCACGATGTTCCGGGCTTCCACAGTCTGCCAAACTTCATGAACTCGCCGCTAGACGAGCAGATTTACGTCCGCTGGACTCAGTTCGGCGTGTTCTCATCGCACATGCGCTATCACGGCACATGCAAGCGCGAGCCTTGGGAGTATCCAAACATCGCGCCAATCGTAAAGAAATGGTGGAAGCTGCGCTATCAGCTCATGCCTTACATCGTGGAGCAGGCTCGCAAGACAACCGAGACGGGATATCCTATGCTTCGTGCGCTCATCTTCAGCAACCCTGACGATGTTATGTGCTGGCACATCGACGACGAATATATGTTTGGCGACGACTTTCTTGTTGCTCCGGTGATGAACAGCGACAACCGTCGCGATATCTATTTGCCTGAGGGCGAATGGGTTGATTTCTTCAGCCGCGAGACCGTCGTCGGCGGAAGATGGCTGAAAAATGTTGATGTTCCGCTCGATGAAATGCCGGTTTTCGTGCGCAAGGGCGCGCAGATTCCGATGTACAAGGACGATGTTGAGTGTACCGACGAGATGGACTTGAACAAGGCGGTAATAGAGCAATTCTGATGTTTTCATCGTTAAAATCCGAACTTATGACGACTTGGAAGGAAAATTTAGAAGAAACAAAGCAACATTATATTGACTGGTGGAACCACAAGGGCATCGTGCTGAACATGTGGGAGCATTTTCAGCAGGGTGTGAAGCCTCATGCCGACATCCCGATGCCGCACGAGCCTAAGGACTTGAATCAGAAGTGGTTCGATGCCGACTGGCGTGCCGATTATCTCGACTGGTACGTCTCGCATAGCTGTCTGAAAGCCGACATTCTGCCGGTGGCAAACACTCAGCTCGGTCCGGGCTCTATGGCGGCAATCCTCGGCGCGGTGTTCGAGGGCGGCGAAGATACAATCTGGATTCATCCCGACCCTAATTTCCGCGATGATTTCCAGTTCGACCCTAACCATCCTAATTTCTTGCTGCACAAAGAGTTGCTGAAGAAGGTAAAGGCCAAGGCAAAGGGCAACTATTACGTCGGAATGCCCGATTTGATGGAAGGACTCGATGTCTTGGCGGCGATGAAGGGAACGGATTCCGTACTTCTCGACACAATTACTCAGCCCGACATCCTTCTCGACCAGATTCAGCGCATAAACGACGCTTATTTCAAGGTTTTCGACGAACTTTACGACATAATCCGCGAGGGCGACGAGATGGCATTCTGCTACTTCTCTTCGTGGGCTCCGGGCAAGATGAGCAAGCTTCAGAGCGATATCTCAACCATGCTCAGCGAGGAGGATTACCGTAAGTTTGTGCAGCCTTTCATCCGCGAACAATGTCAGAAAATCGACTATACGCTCTATCATCTCGACGGAGTGGGAGCGATGCGCCATGTTCCGGCGTTGCTCGAAATTGAGGAGCTGAACGCCATCCAATGGACTCCGGGCGTGGGCGAACCGCAGGGAGGCTCGCCAAAGTGGTACGATTTGTACAACACCATTCTGAAGGGCGGAAAGAGTATCTTGGCATGCTGGGTTACGCTCGATGAGCTGAAGCCGCTGCTCGACAACGTGGGCACAGACGGTGTTCACATCGAGATGGATTTCCACAACGAAGACGAGGTTGAGCAGGCTCTGAAGATTGTGGAGGAGTATCGCGCAAAGCCTGTCGCTGCAAAATGGAAGCGCGATACGATTCATGTAAAAGGCTGTACTTGTGAGGTTTGCGCAACCCAATTCAAGAGCATCGTTCCCGGATTGGACGATAGCCTAAGCATAGAAGAAAGTCTGAAACAATGTATAAACATTGGTGACAATTTCAAGATAAAGAAAGCCGGAAACATCGCGTCGGAAGCCGTTCTTCCTGCGCCTGAGACGAAGGGCTTCAGAGACCTTTTCAAGGAGCGAATTCTGATTCTCGACGGCGGAATGGGCACGATGATTCAGCCTTACGGTCTGACGGAAGAGGATTTCAGAGGCAAACTTTTTGCCGACAATAGCGGCAGTCTGAAGGGCTGCAACGACCTTCTCTGCATCACAAAGCCCGATGTAATCGCCGATATTCACCGAAAATATCTGCTTGCCGGGGCTGATATCATCGAGACGAACACGTTCAGCGCGCAAGCCGTTTCGATGGGCGACTGGGGGCTTGCCGACTATGTTCGCGACATTAACCTTGCAGCATGTAGGATTGCCCGTCAGCTGGCAGATGCTTTCACGCTTGCCAATCCGCAGAAGCCGAGATTTGTGGCTGGTTCTGTCGGTCCGACGACCAAGACATGCTCAATCGACGGCGATATAGAATACGGCGCTCTCGTGGCTGCCTATCGCGAGCAGATAGACGCTCTCATCGACGGCGGAATTGACGCTCTTCTCTTCGAGACAATCTTCGACCTTCAGAACTCTAAGGCGGCTATGGATGCCGCGGTTTCATCGATGAAGGAGAAGGGCGTGGACGTGCCTATCATGCTCAGTTTCACGCAAGTAAATGCCGATGGAAACAACCTTTTGGGACAGAATATCTATTCGTTCCTCGACGAAGTGAAGGATTATCCTATCTTCTCCGTCGGAATGAACTGCTCAACGGGTGCAGACCAGATGTATCCGCTCATTCGCGAGTTGTCAGAAAGGGTTGATTACTACATCACGGCTCACCCTAATGCCGGACTGCCCGATGAAAACGGGCAATATCTGCAGTCGCCCGAGATAATGCAGAAGCAAATCTGGCCATATATCGACGGTCATCTTGTAAACGTAATCGGCGGCTGCTGCGGAACGAACAACGAGCACATAGGCAAATATGCACCGCTTGTCGAGCCTGCTCCGGGATGTTTTGTAACGCCTCATCAGCCGGGACAGAAAACCGTTTCGGCAAAGGCAGAGAAGAAACCGGTGAAATCGGCAGAAAAGACTGTTTCTCAAGAGAATACAGCCGAGAAAGGCGCGCTTTTCAACGCCATCATAGCCGGCAAGACCGAAGATGCAAAGAAAGCCACTCAGCAGCTTATTGACGAGGGCAAGAAGCCTCAGGAGATAATAAACGAGCAGATGATTGTGGCGATGAGCGAGATTGGTCAGCGATTCCAGAACGGAAAGGCTTTTGTGCCGCAGCTTCTGATGGCTGGAAGAGCGATGAAATCGGGACTTGAACTGTTGAAGCCTCTCATGGCAGGAAGTGCCTCAATCTCAGCCGGAAAGGTCGTGATAGGTACGGTCAAGGGCGATTTGCACGACATCGGCAAGAATCTTGTGGCGAGTATGCTCGAGGGCTGCGGCTTTGAGGTCATAAACGTCGGAATTGACGTGCCGAGCGAGAAATTCGTCGAGGCTCTGAAGGAGACGAATGCCGATATCTTGTGCATGAGCGCGCTTCTTACAACCACGATGACGTACATGAAGGACGTTATCGAGGCTATAAAGGCTGCCGGACTTCGCGACAAGGTTAAGATTATGGTTGGTGGCGCGCCTGTGAGCCAGAATTTCGCCGATGAAATCGGGGCAGATGGCTACAGCGACAATGCAAATTCGGCTGTCGCGCTTGCCAAGAGACTTATGCAACCATCTTAAAATGTTGATTCTGTTATGGGTAATTTATCTTTTGGAACTCTCGATTGGTTTATTCTTTTGACATATTTTGTGGTGCTTGTTGGCATCGGAATTTGGGCGAGTGCAAGACGCAAGGAGGGCGGAAAGGCCTTCCTTGCCGACCGCTCGCTCGACTGGTATCATATCGGCTTTTCGATGTGGGGAACGAATGTCGGTCCGTCTATGCTTATTGCATCGGCAAGTGCCGGCTTCACCACTGGAATAGTATCGGGCAATTACGCTTGGTACGCCTTCGTCTTCATCGCGCTGCTTGCCTTTGTCTTTGCTCCGCGATATTTGGGCGAGCATATCACCACGTTGCCCGAGTTTATGGGCAAGCGATTCGGGCAGAGCACGCGCAACATGCTGGCGTGGTACACCATCGTGACTATTCTTATTTCGTGGCTCGCCCTCACGCTGTTTGCAGGCGGAACGCTTGTGCGTCAGGTGTTTGGCATTCCGATGTGGGTATCTGCTTTGATTCTGCTGCTCGTGTCGGCATTCTTTACCATCATGGGCGGACTGAAGGCGGTGGCTTATACTAATGTCTATCAGATGGTTCTGCTCATTCTCGTGAGTGCGACGCTTACGGTCATGGGCATCTATCGCCTTGGCGGAGACTCGTTCTTCGGAGGCATCAGTATGCTTGCCAATCCCGATGTCGTTCCGTCGAGCTACTGGAAGCTCTTTCAGCCTATCGACGACCCTTCGTATCCGTGGCTGCCTATTCTGCTTGGCTATCCGGTGATGGGCGTGTGGTTCTGGTGTACCGACCAGAGCATGGTTCAGCCCGTTTTGGCGGCAAAGAATCTGAAGGAGGGGCAGAAGGGTGCGAACTTCACAGGCTGGCTCAAGATTCTCGACGTGGTGCTTTATATTCTGCCGGGCGTGATTTGTTTTGCCCTTGTCAAGACTGGTTTCTTCGGAACGATGCAGGTTGACCCCGACAACGCCTACATGACGCTCGTAGACAGCCTTTTCCCCGTCGGAATGGTGGGACTTGTGATGGCTGTCCTTACGGCATCGCTGGTGAGCACCATCGGCTCGGCGTTGAATGCCCTCAGCACGGTGTTCACGATGGATATTTACGTCAAGAGCGTTAATCCAAATGCGAGCGATGCCGAAATCACTCGCACGGGACACATCGTCACGGTCTTCGGCGCGCTTGTCTCAATCGTTCTGACCGTTGCCATAGACAATATCAAGGGCTTGGATTTGTTCAACGTGTTCCAGAGCGTTCTTGGCTTTATCGCGCCTCCAATGGCGGCTGTATTCCTTCTTGGCGTGTTCTGGAAACGATGCACAACACTTGCTGCCAATCTCACGCTCACGTTTGGAACGTTCTTCAGCATCGGCATCGGTATTCTTTATCTGTGGACTAATCTCGGCATCGAATGGCCTCATTTCATGCTTCTGTCGTTCTATATCTTCGCGGCTCTGTGCCTTGGCATGGTGTGCATCAGTCTGTTCGACAAAACCGAGGAAGAACGCCATTCTATGCGCGTTATAGAAGAAAAGACGTCGGTGTCTGCCATTACCGCGTGGGTAGTGCTGGCGTCGGTCATGGTGTTCCTGTACATCTACTTTAACTGATTTTAGGTCGGTTTAAACTGAAAAGTTCACTTCAAAAAAGCGTGACTGCTTGTTTTTGAAGTGAACTTTTTTTCATTTTCCGTATTTCTTGCTGCATTTCGGACAAAGTCCCTTTATGACGTATTCCGATTCGTGAATCTCGTATCCTTCGGGTATTGGAACCGATGGAATCGGTACTTCCTCCATACAGATGGTGTGATGGCACATTACGCATGTTATGTGAACGTGGCCGATACAATGTTCATGGTCGGCGCATCGGCAAAGACAGTATTTCTGCATTCCTGAGCCGTCGTCGATAGGGTGCAGAAGGCTCTTCTCGGCAAACAGCGTCAATGCCCTGAAAACGCTCGAATTGTCGGCATTGTGAAGCACGTCTACAACGTCGTGAAGCGAGAACGCGCCTTTTATCTGTGTGTAGATGGCTTTCAGCACGAGCAGGCGGACGGCGGTCACTCTTATCCCGGCTTCTTCGAGGATGTGTTCATAATCTATGTTTTCTTGTTGCTGCATATTTGTGTGTCGGTTTTGTTGATTTGCAAAATTGCGCAAAGTTTTTCAAATATGCAAGCGAAAGGGGAGATATAATAAAAAATGAAACCGACAATTAAAAATCATCGGTTTCATCGAGGTGCCTGGCGGATTCGAACCGCCGTGGCTGGTTTTGCAGACCAGAGACTAAGCCACTCATCCAAGGCACCATTGTTTAGTGTCGCAACCAGTGTTTTGCTGAATTGCGATGCAAAGATACTGCTTTTTTGTAAACCTGCAAACTTTTTAGAGTAAAAAAACGTAAAAATGTAAAATTTTGGCTTTTTCTTGGATTTTACCTTATTTATATAATGTTTTTGATGGGGATTATTTTGCTTTTTTTGAATGGCATTATTTTTTCTTACTGCTTGTTTTTTCGTTTTTAATAGAATTTTGCTTATATTTGCCATGTCTTTACGACTATCCGGGTAAGTTTCCCGCGAGGAGTACGGCATTTACGCTACGGCTCGGAAGGGGAGTTTGCTCCCCTTTTTTGTTTGCTCTGCTGAATATGGAATCTGTTCGGGTTTCCTTCGGGATGCCTTCGGGTTTTGGGTTGTTCTTATGATGCTGCCGAATTTGTCGCTCGACCTTAAGTTCTGCCGAATTTCCGAATTCGGCAGCATTAGCAAACGCGAGTTTGTAACTCGCATTGTCGCAAAGCGACAAGATGTACGCGTAAAAGCAAAGTTTTTTTTCAGCGGTGGGAATTCTTGCGTCCCTTCGGTAGCAAGCGACGTAGGTCGAGCGACAATGATTATTCTGAATGACGCTGAAGGCGTCACCTCTCAGTAACCGCAGCATCCGTAGGTTCTGCGGACTGAAATGAAACAAATATCATCGACCCTGAAAGCGGTCGCCCATTGCGACTGATGGGGCACTCCTTCAGAGTGCTTGCCGTTGATTGGAGTTTATTCCGCAGGTCGTTCCGACCTACGGTTACTAAGCGGAGACGCTTTCAGCGTCTGTAATATGCAGATGGTAAGTGTAGTAACTTATACAAAATCAACAAATTATACGTTGTGAAAAGAAAAAATGTGTTGGGGTAAATCCTGAACTTGCGTCTTTATTGCTCGGCTTAATATGTTTCCGATTCTAAAAATTGGCATAATAATCAGATATTCTTCTATTTATTTCTTGCGAATGAGATGATTTTGTATCTTTGCAACATCTCATAGGTGGAGAAATCTGCTTTGGAGATGCCAGGGCTGCGTTTATCGCAGTCCTCTTTTTATTCCTTAATAACCAGCGAAGTGACTTTTTCTAGTCGGGCACGGAGTTGCGGCATTATCTCCTTGCGTATGCGTAGGGTCATTACGCAATCCATGTCGAACTGCTGACTTATTATCTCGGGCTCTAAGTCCTTTATAACCTTCATTACGTCGTTCATGAAAGGATATTCGAACGTAAATTCGATGTCGAGGTCTACGGTCTTGACTATGATGTTGGCTTTCTCTATCGCCGCAGCCGCAGCCGTGCGATAGGCTACAATCAGACCGCTTGTGCCGAGTTTTACTCCGCCGAAATAGCGAACCACCACGATGAGAATATCGGTCAGCTCGTTAGAGTTTATCTGCCCTAATATAGGCTTTCCTGCCGTGCCCGAAGGCTCGCCGTTGTCGTTCGCCCTGAAATCGCTGTATTCGGGCCCCAGCATGTACGAGTAGCAGACGTGCCGCGCATCGTAATATTTCTTTTGGAAAGCCTCGACGTGA
>JBGUGY010000121.1:0-4348 GCA_045111775.1 Bacteroidaceae bacterium
AACTGCAATCGGCACGGCTTCTGCGGAGTTCCGCTTACGGCGATAGCCACGAGCGAGGCGATTCTTGGATTGAATTACGTTATTGACAAGATAAATATGATAGGATTTGACGACATACGCCCTTATTCTGAGGAGGAGATTCCGGCGGCGATGCAACGGATAGCGCAGAGCGAATCGTTCGGAATGCTCGCCGGCTTTGTGTTTCCCGACAGAGACGTTGAGGAAGTGCGTGCCGAAGTTGCCGGATACAAGACCGTCCGCGACTTTCAGCTTGGCGTTATGTACTGGGCAAACAAGCAGATTCTAAAGCGTAGCACAACCGATTTCTCGTTCGGAGGAATCGAAAACATAGGCAAGGACAAGAATTATCTCTACATATCAAACCATCGCGACATAATGCTCGATGCGTCGCTCCTTCAGAATGTACTGACGGACAATGGCTTGGATACTTGCGAGATAACCTTCGGCGCAAATCTGATGCAGGGACAGCTGGTCATCGACATAGGCAAATCGAACAAGATGTTCCGCGTTGAAAGACCGAGCGCAAACATCAAGGAGTTCTACAAGTCGTCGGCGCATCTGTCTGACTATATCCGCACGGTTCTGACGGCAAAGAAGCAGTCTGTATGGATTGCGCAGCGCAACGGCAGAACGAAGGACGGCATAGACCGCACCGACCAAGGCATCATCAAGATGTTTGGCATGAGCGGCCGGGGAACGAACCCTGCCGAGTCGCTCGCCGAACTGAACATCGCGCCGATTGCCATCTCGTACGAGTGGGAGACGTGCGACTATCTGAAGGCTCTCGAACTCTATCTCCGCCAGAAAGGACCTTACACCAAGAAGCCGGGCGAGGATTTGAACAGCATCATCACGGGCATCGTACAGCCAAAGGGACGCGTGCACATCGAGTTCTGCAAGCCTCTAACGGCCGACGAACTGAACGCCGTGGCATCATCGTGTGCCCCAAAGGAGTTCAACAAGCGTGTGGCTGAACTGATTGACAGCCGTATTTGCGCGGCTTATCATCTTTCAGAAAACAATTTTATTGCCCACGATATGCTTAATTCAGCCGACGAATATGCCGACAAGTACGACGCGGCTCAGAAAGAGGCCTTTGTGCGTCGTCTCGAAGGCTTGTCGCAGTATGCCGAGGGCAACGACATTGCCGAGATGCGCCGCATCTTCCTCGGCATCTATGCAAACCCGGTTGACAGCAAGAATTTGTATCGAAAATGATTCTACGGATATACGATTATTTCAGCAAGCACAAGCCGATGCTTTTCGCATCGCTGGCACTCTTTACGGTGGTGCTCGTGGCTTCTGTCGTCCGCCTTTCGTACAAGGAAGATATAAGCGATTTTCTTCCCGTAGGCACGTCGGACAGAGAGTCGCTTGCCGTGTATCAGAATATATCGGGCGCAAACCGCCTGTTTGTCGTCTTCCGCAACACGGCGGATGCCGACAGTACAATCAGTCAGATTGACTATTTTGAGGAGTGCGTAAGAGAGCGCGACACGCTTGGCTGGTGCTCCGACCTGACGACGAAATTCGACCTCGACAAGCTTGCCGAGACGTCTGAATTTGTCTACGGCAATATTCCGTATTTCCTTACGGATGCCGATTGCAGCCGCATGGACAGCCTTCTGGCACAGCCCGATTTTGTGCGCCAGAGGATGGCTGCCGACCGCGAGATGCTCTTGTTCCCGACGGGCGATTTGTTGTCTGAAAACATGTCGAAAGACCCTCTCGGACTCTTTGCTCCTGTTGTTTCTAGTCTTCACGGCGCATCGGGCAACATGAAGTTCGAGATGCACGACGGCTACATCTTCACGCCCGACATGAGTCGTGCCATCGTTATGCTCACATCGCCTTTCGGCAACAGCGAGACCGATATGAACGCGCGTCTTACCGAGTTGCTGAAGCAGTCGATAGATGACACCCGAAAGGCTTTTCCCGAGACCGATGCTACCGTTGTTGGCGGCCCCGAGATTGCCGTCGGAAACGCTTCGCAGATAAAGACTGACAGCCTCATTGCCGTGGCTCTCACTTCGGTGCTGATAATGTGGCTGTTGCTCTATTCGCTGCGCTCGGTTCGCAACATCGTGCTCATTCTGCTTTCTGTTGGATGGGGCTGGCTTTTCGCCCTTGGCGCGATAGCCTTGCTAAACGATAGCGCGTCGATTATCGTTATCGGCATATCGAGCGTAATTCTCGGAATAGCAGTCAATTATCCGTTGCATCTTATAGTCCATTCTGGGCACGAAAGGAATGTCCGCAGCGCAATGAAAGAGATTTTCGTTCCGCTTGTGATTGGCAATATCACCACCGTCGGAGCGTTTATGGCGCTCGTGCCGTTGCAGTCTACCGCCTTGCGCGACCTCGGACTTTTCGCGTCGTTCCTTCTTGTCGGAACTATCCTTTTTGTGGTGGTGTATCTGCCTCACTTCGTGAAGATTAAGACCGCTGGTGGCGAGACAAAGATGCTCGACCGCCTTGCCCGATTCTGTCCCGAAGAATACAGATATATTGTACGCCTTGTGATTATTCTTACGCTCGTCTTCGGATGGTTCAGTTTTGGTGCTGAGTTCGATTCGAACATGGCGAACATCAACTATATGACCGATGAACAACGCTCGGAAATGGCTTATTTCCAGCAGATTCTGTCGGGCGATTCAGCTACGAACGTGCAGACAGTCTATGTCGTTTCGTCCGATTCGACCTTCGATGGCGCGCTTGCCGAGAGTCAGAAGAAGCAGTCGGCTATCGACAGCCTCGTATCTGCCGGAACGGTTGCGTGCCATGCCGGAGTGCGCCAGTTCATCACCTCGGAAAGCGAGCAGAATCGCCGTATCCAACGCTGGAAACGCTTTGTTTATGAGCATCGCGATGTCTTCGGACGCGTTCTTTCCGAAGAATCGGCAAAAGCCGGATTCAGCGCAGATGCCTTCTGCGATTTTCAGACGCTTGTTGCCGATACAGCCTCGCTTTCTGCCAAGCCTTTCGAATATTTTGCGCCGCTCACTCAGCAGGTTTTCAGCGGTAATCTGAGCTTCGACAAAGAAACGTCGGAGTGTGCAGTTGTAGATATTCTGAAAGTCGACGAGAGTCGGGTGGGCGAGGTTGAGGCTCTGTTCTCGCACAGTTTCGACGTGCAGAGCATGAACAGCGCTATTTCCGACAGTCTTTCCGACAATTTCAACTACATCGGCTGGGCTTGTTCGCTCATCGTTTTCTTCTTCCTCTGGTTCTCGTTCGGACGAATAGAACTCGCCATTCTGTCGTTCTTGCCGATGGCTGTCAGCTGGGTTTGGATTCTCGGCATCATGGCTATTTTCGGCATCAAGTTCAACATCGTAAACATTATTCTCGCCACCTTCATCTTCGGACAAGGCGACGATTATACCATATTCATGACCGAAGGTTGCCAGAGCGAGTATGCCTACCGAAAGCCGATTCTGGCATCGTACAAGAGCAGTATCATTCAGTCTGCGCTGATAATGTTTGTGGGCATCGGAACGCTTGTTGTGGCAAAGCATCCTGCACTTTTCTCGCTCGCCATTGTCACCATCATCGGAATGTTCTGCGTGGTATTCATGGCATATCTTCTGCCGCCGCTGCTGTTCGGCGTCGTAACCGCGCCAAAGCGTCCTGTTTCGCTTGCCAGCGCGTGCCGTACGCTCCTCCTTGACATTCTTCTTGTTATTGAAACTCCGCTTATTGCCATGCTTCGCCCTATGCGAATGTCGCTCAGAAACAGCGGAATTTCGATGCTTCACCGATTCAATTTCAGACTTTTATTCGGGCTGAAAATCAAGCAGATGAAAGCCGAGAATGGCGCATTCAGAAAATCATCTGTAGTGGTCTTCAATCACCGTTCAATGCTCGATGCTATGCTCATCGTCGCATTAAACCGCAACATAATTCTGAAGTCGCAGACGCCGGAATCAGTCTGGCAAAAAATCTTCCTTTGGCTGTGCGGATGCTCGTGCGACAATGTAGATGTCCTGCTCGATGCCGGTTGCTCGGTCGCTCTGCTTGCTGACGAAGCCTCGGCTTGCGAAGTTGCAAAGGCTCTGAAGGCTGATATTCTGCCAATTGTGATTCATGGCTCGGACAAGATAAAATCAGACGAAAGCCTTGTAATCAACGGCGGAACGGTTACAATTTCGGTCGAGAAGAAGGTTTCGTATTCTGATTCATCGGTTCTCGAAACGATTTCAGCCCGATACGATGAACTTTGCCGAAATATCGAGAAATCGGATTATTTCGTCGGTCTTGTAAAAGATTTGTACATGTATCGCGGTGTTGACATAATGCGCTCGGTAAACCGAAATCTGAAGCGCAA
>JBGUGY010000122.1:0-5907 GCA_045111775.1 Bacteroidaceae bacterium
ATATTCCTACAAACCAATAGAATGTGTAGTCCATGATGGTGTTGATGTGGCTCGTAACAGGGTCTTTTCCGCGGAGTTGCCATGTGGTTCGCTTTACCGTCTCGCTGTCGAAGAACAGATAGTAGTTCATCAGATAGCTCTGAACGGCATCGCCGCTCCACACCCAACGGTCGCGCTTTATGCCGTCGATGAAGAACTCGCGCGTAGTGAGGTGCATTGTGTATGCTCCCACATTCCAGATGTTGTTCAGTTCATCGTCGCTGCACTTGAACGAGCCACGGAAATCAACCTTGCTGAACTCGTAGTCCATGCCAACATCGCCGACCTTCACGCCATTGTCGGCAACAACATAGACATAGCGGAACGCCTTGCTGTTTCCGAGAGTGTATTCCGGCTTTCGCGCGGTGGCATCGTTCACAGCCAAATCAGTTATTTCTGATGCCGTGTAGCTTATCTTGTCGAGCGTCTCGCAATGCTCGGTATCCAACGCCTCCTCGGGACTTTCGCCGTAGTAGATGCTGACCGTGCCGTTGCCCTCGACATTCTTCAAAGTGAGATAGCCGAAGGTTTCTTTTCCGAAGTCGAACAACATTCCTTCTTTGGCTGATTTCTTCTGAACGGCATCCATCGGCTTGCGCGAAAGAGAGAACTCCGAAGGCTTCTCTTCTGCCGAATTAAAGTTCCAGCAACCAGCTGACATGTAGACTGTTGCCGACGTATCGCTCGCCTTTCCGCTCTCGTCAATCCATTCCTTGTCCTCGTATGTAACCTTCCAGTCCGAACCGCTCTTCACGGTCTTTCCGCTGACGAAGATTGCCGGCGGAGTATTCTGGTTCCAAACCTTTATGTTGAGCGAATGTTTTCCAGCAGGAAGACGGAACTTCGACGGCATTCCAAACTGAAGTTTTCCGTCGAGTTTGATGTTGAATTTGCCTTCCGAAGCGATTTCTACCTCCTCGTCGGCGGCAAGGTCAATCTTCGTGCTGAATTCCACAACGGGATAGTGCGTATCGGTCTTCCAGAACGGAGGGAAGAACGCTCCTCGCTCGGTGCGTCGGTTGTTCATCTTGTTTCCGAGCCAAATCTCGTAATCGCCCGGATACCAAATCCATGTCTGGGCAGAGGCTGCGGCACTCATCGCAAAAGCCATCAGTGTTAAATATAATTTGTTCATTTGTTTATCTGAGTTTTATTTCTTGCTTTTTCTTGTCCTAATCTCCTTTCGCAAAGCATCGATGTCGATGTTTTTTCTGATTCCTGCAAGCGATTTTATGCTGTCGCTCACCTCAGGACCGTTATTCTCCCACACATTGCCTGGTCCGGTGGCATTCTTAAGAAATTTGTCGCCTTCGGTCCAGTTGTCGGTGAGGGTTATGAAACTCGACCCCTCGTCGGTATAGAGATAGAACCAATGGTTTGGGTCGTGCGCATACGACGGGTGATAGATGCTGTGAACCACGTTTCCGGCTACGAACGTCTTTGGCTGCGCGCCCAGAGTGTAGATTCCAGCGCAGTCGTACATGTGCTTGGCGTAATGATGAATCACGTTTCGGTACACCTCGTTGCCGCGCATACAGTTTACGCTCTGCGTCCAGCCCCAGCCAAGATTTATTCCGCTGTACGACACCTCGCTTATCTCGTTGTGGGCAATAACCACATCACGCACAAATCCGGCACAAATGCCAAGCGTGCCCCAATCCTCGTTGGTTACGTCGGAAATCTTGTTATTTACGATGTTCAGACCGCGACAAACCTCGCGACCGTCCGAAGGGTCGTAAGGCTGATGAGTCTCGAACGCCTCGGGCGAGAAACTTCCGGCTACGATGCCGTTTCCGGCGATGTCATAGAACGTGCATCCGACGATGTTTCCGCCTTCAGTTGCCCATTCGTAGTCTATTCCCGACGAGCCGAGATGCGCAAACGTACATTCCTCGAAACTGATTCCGCTTGCAGCCTTAACGACAACGGCAGAAGCCGGTCTGCCAAGCCAACCTTGATTGTCGAGTTTGTGATTTCGGTCTGGACGAATGATGCTCGGACGCAGTTTGTAGGCATCGATCAGATACATTCCAGCCTGAAGCGGAACGTGTCCCTTCTCGGTCGGTCTCATCCACGTTGAATGGCAGAATGTCAGATTCTTGAATACGACATTCTTGACTGGAGAATCAATCGTTCCTTCAACTCTGAGAAGCGTCTCGACGGCTGGCACGATGGCTTCCTTCACCGTCTCGCCCGACCTCGGATAATAATAAAGTTTGTTCGATTTTATATCGTGAAACCACTCGCCGGGCTTGTCGAGAAGCGCCATCGAGTTTGTGAGATAGAAAGCCGAGTTGTGTCCGTCGGTCGTAATCATCGGACACGGCCAAGGATGCTCAAACTGAATCTTGCTTTCCGGCTGATGGAACGTTACGGCAGCACTGTCGCCCTTTATGTCAATCGACTTGATGCGCAGATTAGCCACGCACCACATCTCGTGAAGCACCATTTCGGCATACCCAACGCCGCTCTGCTTTAGTTTTCTGATAGCAGGCGTTGCCGGAACGTACAGAATCTGGTTCGGCTTGTCGAGCGACTTGACTCTTGCCATCTTGTCGAAATCATCGACATCGCGGGCGCGCACCGCCTTCTTTCCGTTTACATACAACTGGCGGAAACTGAACGGGCGACCGCAAAAATCCGGCACATCGGCAATCATAAGTTTGCCTTGCTTCTTCCAACCGCTTATTCTTACTCCGCCAGAGATGACGGCTCCGTTGCCCTCGACAACCACATCACTATCCTCTGGACGTACGAAAATTGGCTCGTAGACGCAGTATTCGCCCGATGCCATCACGATTTTCTTCGACTCGTTGTTTGAAGAAGCTTTCTGGCCGTCCTTCAAATCGGGCTCGCCAGGAAGCACACGAATGGCACGGAACGCTCCAGCCAGCGTTGCCTTCGGACTGCCAGCCGAGCCGTCATTGGCATCGTTTCCGTTAGGCGACACGTAAACGGTCTGTCCATAACCCAAAGCCGAGCAAATCAACAGGGCTGCGGTAATAAAACTTTTCATATTTATTTTCTTGCTAATGGCATCCATACTGTCATTTCACCCTTTCCTCGGTTGCCCCACGCATAATATGGAATGAAACTTACCTTTACGGTTCTCTTTGATGTGCCGATTTCGCGATACAGAGTGCCCTTCCAGTCGGCCTCGTCGCTTACGCTCACCTCGCCCTCGAGTGCAGTGATGTCGCTGCCGTCAATCTTCACTTTCTTCGGAGTCAGTCTGATGTCCGATGGAATCAGCACGTCGTCAATCTTTACGCCCGATGGCAAATCCTGACTTTCAAGGCAATATACAATCGGTCCGCGCTTGATGGCAATCTGATTTCTGATTTCCTCTGCCAGCGGATTCGCTTCCATCAAACGGGCGCGCATCGGCATAACAAACTCAACCTTGTCACCCTTCTTCCAAACTCGCTTAACACTTGCGTACGAGTTTGCCTTGAAATCTCCCTCAATCTTCTCGCCGTTCACTCTCAGTTCTGCGCCGTCGCACCATTCAGGCACGCGCATGTTAAGAGTCATCTCGTTCTTGACGTTTGCTGATTTTCCAGCGTTCTTGCTCTTTGCTATTTTTGTCAGAATGAGCGTTACGTTGCCGTCCCACGGATATGATGTCTTCTGCTCGAAAACTACATCACCAATGCCCTGAATAGTGGTTGTGAGAGTATTTTCACCGTAAAGATTGCAGAAGAGAGTCTTATCAGCAACAGAATAAGCGTAGTTCTGCGCCTGACAAACGGTTCTCAGCGTGTTTGGAGGACAGCAGAAGCAACTGATGTATTCGGTTCGCTCCTTTGGCCAGCGAAGCGTGTAAGGAAGGTCGGCACTGATGCGCAACGGATTGGTATAGAAGTACTTTTTTCCGTCGAGGCTGATGCCGCTCAGCACACTATTGTACAACGCAGTCTCTACAATGTCGGCATATTTAGCATCACCCGTAGCCTCCAACATTCGCCAGTTGAAAAGCATGTTTCCGATGTTGGCGCAAGTCTCGTTGTGAGCCGTGCTGTTTGGCAACTGATATGGACGACCATAGCTCTGATGAACCTTTTGGATTGAATCAGGCTCGTAGCAAGTGCCGTCGGGCGACGTGCCGTCGTACAACGCTCCGCAAGCGCCAGTGATATACATCTTTCGTGTAACAATATCTTTCCAGATACTTGTAAGATTCTTCATAAGCTGCTCCTCGCCAGTCTCGGCATAAACATCGGCAACGCCGGCATACAGATAGTTTGAGCGCACGGCATGTCCCATTGCATTATATTGCTGGCGGAACGGTATTCTATCCTGATTGTCGTCCGTTCCGTTCTCAACCATTCCACGGATGTTTATAAGATTCTTAGACAACTCCAGATAGCGTTTGTTGCCAGTCTCGCGATACATCTCAACAACGCCCATGTAGTGCGACGGACAGATGGCATTTCGTGCCAACTCAGCAGAAGCAGTCTCGTAAAAATGACAAAGAAAATCGGTAGCCTTGACAGCGCAGTTGAACAGCGTAGTCTTGCCCGTTGCGCGCTTGTGCATGATGCCTGCCATCATCAGATGACCAAGATTATATGTCTCAAAATTCAAACGGTTGGCAAATGCTCCCTTCTCGTTCTCGGCTCCCACTTTTGTGCCGATAACAGTCTGCTGTTTGCCCGAATGTGTATCAACGCCCTTGTTCTTCTCGTCGATAATCACCGGAGTGTGAATGTATCCGTCGGCGCGCTGTGCCTTTGCTACTCTCTCGATGAAGTAGTCCATAAGTTTGTCGAGTTCTGGATTCTTAGTAACGGCATAGACCGATGCCACGCCTTCGAGCCACTTGTACATGTCTCGGTCGTGGAACGGAGGTCCCCAATGCTCGCCCTGACAATCACCGGCGGCAATCTCAAAATTTCTGAATCCGTGACTCACGTCAGGATTGTTCCATGTATTCCACATACTCTGCAACGATGTGTTGCTGTACACGCCAAATCGTTCTCCCCAAAATCCTCCGGTCCACTTTACTGCACCGAGCGGAGTGTTGCTCATCTGCGAAAATTTGCTTTTACTCATATCGATAAGGCCTCCATTCTGCGCCATTACCGACGAGGCAGACAACAATCCTGCCGCAATTAAAATAAGATTCTTCATATTTGTATTTTACCTATATTTTTTATTAGTAAGTTATCATCTTTTCTTCGTATAGTTAGCGAGTTTTTACTTGCGCCTTCGGTCTAAAATCATCGTAAAGAGAAATCCCGAACAGAATATCACGACCGTGCCGAACACAATGGCAAGATAGCCGTGAAGCACCGTTCCTATTGATATAAATCCGATTATCGCCACTCCGCATATAACGGCAAGAGCCGCCGCCATATTGCCCACTTTCTTGCTTACGAATGCCAGAAGGAACAATCCCAACATTCCGCCGCTAAAGACGGACGAGAGTTTCCACCAAGCATCAAGAATTCCGTCGACGTGCGACAACAGAATCGCCACCACGATTCCTATCAGTCCCACAATCACGCCCGAAATCTTCAGAACACGGATGCGTTCCTTCTCCGAAGCCAGCGAACGCACTCGCACATAATAATCAGTCAGTATTATCGTAGATGAAGATGAGATTGATGTAGCCACCGTACTCATTCCGCTCGCAAAAATCGAAGCAATCAGCAATCCCGTCAATCCAACAGGCAACTGATGAACAATGAAATAAGGAAAGACATCATCAGCCTTGACGATGCTTGCCGGCAGCAAATCGGGCTGCATCTTGTAGAAAACATACAGCGAAGTGCCAATCATAAAGAAAAATGCCGACACCGGAATGAACAGAAACGCACTAAACATCGCACTGAACTTTGCCTGCTTCTCGCTCTTGGCAGCATG
>JBGUGY010000123.1:0-4382 GCA_045111775.1 Bacteroidaceae bacterium
GCCCTTGGCAGGCATGGCAAAAGGATATTTCTCGATATCGACAAGACGAACCTTTTCGTGACGCGCAAGAGGATGAGTATCTGACACGATGATGGCGAGTTTATTGTCGAACATAATGTGTGAGTCGATACCCGGCTGCACAAAATTCGGTTTATAACTAAGGGCCACGTCGATGCGCTCCTCGTTAAGCATCTTCAGAAGCGTTTCCATTGAGTGGCACATGATGTTAATCTTTACTCCCGGATACTGCTTCATGAACATAAGCACGGTTTCTTTGAGAAGCGGCAAAAATGAGTATGTTGAACCGATGTTAAGTTCGCCAGAATCGAGCATCTGAATGTCGCGGATGCGGTCGAGACAGCTTGCTGCCGCCTTCAGAGTTCGCACAGCCTGCGGAAGAAAAGCCTTTCCTACATCGGTGAGACTTACATGATGAGAGTCGCGCGTGAGGAGCGATGCCCCGAGTTCGTTTTCAAGCTGCTGAATCTGCTGTGACACTGTACTTTGCGATATGTTGAGCTGGCGCGCTGCCTCGCAAAAATTCAATACTTCGGCTACCTTGACAAAATATTTTATCTGCCTTAATTCCATGTTCTTCTACGTTATTCGTTTATTTAGCGATGCAAAGATACAACTTTATCGGACTGTCTAGCATCGGATTTTGTTTTATTTTCGATAACTGCAATCGATTTTATCAATAATAAAACATAATGCTTTTTTACGATTGCGGCAATAGAAACTTATAATTACCATTTCTTTCACAATGAAACAATATGCAATAATTT
Source organism: Bacteroidaceae bacterium (assembly GCA_045111775.1). GTDB lineage: Bacteria > Bacteroidota > Bacteroidia > Bacteroidales > Bacteroidaceae > Ga6A1. Next base: position 786 of record JBGUGY010000123.1, read on the forward strand.
TGCACTCCGAAAGTCGGAGGAGATTTCCTTCTTCGGCAAAATGATTTAAATAAAACATTGATATGGAGTATATTGCGAATACACTATCAGCACATTTAATGATGAGCCGAGTTGTGATTGTCTGGCTTCTGATTTTCGGGGTTGTAGTCTTCAGTTTCGGCTTTAACGTTGTGAGAAAGTTGCGGTTGCTTAACGACAAGCATCATATAATTAACGTGGACCGCGACCTTGTAGACATTGAAATTCTAGAAGATGACGACGAAAATGGAGACGACGCACTATAACAAATCGTGGTCGCACGAATATGTGAAGGAAGTGTGCCAGTTCTTGTCGAGCTATGCCACCGCCATGCTATCGGCAGGCGCAACGACATCGAGAATTGAACGCTGTGTGGCGAGAATTTCGAGAAAATACATGGTGGAGGTTGACATGTCAATTCTGCCTACGCGCATTCTGCTTACCGTGTGGGACAGCGAGCACAGCCACAACTACAGTCAGGTTGGCAAGACGCACAGCAACGGCATAAACCTGAACACGACGACACAACTGAGTCTTCTGAGCCACAAGATTGAAGACTGGATTCCATCGGCAGAATGTAAGGACATGGAAGAAGGATTGCTCGGCAACGTGAAAGAATCGGAAGATGAACTGAAGAAAATCCTCGACGTTCCGAGGATAAACAAGCACATCGTCATTTTTCTGACGGCAGTTGCCAACCTGTCGTTCTGCCGACTGTTCAACGGCGACTACATAGCAATGAGTATCGTTTTCGCCAATACTGCCGTTGGATTCTACTACAAGAATCTGCTTCTGTCGTGGCACATTAACCAGCATATCGTGACGATAATTGCCAGCATAATCTCGGCACTCATAGGCTCGTCGGGATTCATTTTCGGAATTAGCAGCACGCCCAACATCGCACTTGCCACCTCGGTGCTATGGCTCGTGCCCGGAATAAGATTTATTAACGCTATGAGCGACATTCTGCGCGGCCACTATCTGGTGGCCCACAGCCGACTGACGGACGCACTTATAACAACCATCTGCCTGTCGGTAGGACTATGTCTCGCTCTCATAATTTTTCAGATAGAATGGAGATGACAGAACTGCTTCAGGACGGCTTTTACGCCTGTCTGGCTGCCATCGGATTTGGCAGCATAAACAATCCGCCGCGCCGACTGCTTATTTGGTGCGGACTGATTGCAGCCGTGGGACACGCTACGCGATACTATCTTATGCATTGCGAATGGCAGGTGAACATTGTTATTGCAGGATTCGTTGCCGCCTCGATTATCGGACTGCTGTCGGACATTGCAGCACATCACAAACATTGTCCGAGCGAGATTTTCTCCTTCCCTGCCCTACTGCCAATGATTCCGGGAATGTATGCATACGGAACGGTTCAGGCACTTGTTCTGTACATCTACCAGCATCAGAACAACGGCGAGACGGGGCATTATCTCGACCTGTTCATCTATAACGGAACGATGACGCTTCTCATCATTCTGATGATGGTTGTGGGATTGTCCGTTCCAAGAATTCTCAGATTTACAAAGTGACTACGTAATATTAGACTTATCTCTCTTATATCAAGCAATGTTAAACTACAATCAACAACTATCTTAAACAGAAGGCTCGCTGACGATAGCGGGCCTTTCTTTATCTTGATATTTTTTTGACAAATTTGCTCAATAATAATGCAAGCGTAACGCTCAGCACAGGCATGAGAAAGAAACACATCGTCTCGCTGAGGTGAAGAATGCGGCACATCTGAAGGCATCGTTCGTTTAGAAGATATATTTCGAGCGTTATCGAACCGCAGAACGACAAAATTCCGACAGTCTTTATTCTGTCGAGAATGAAAGACATCAGCAAGCAAAAAGACAGAGCCGTAAAGATGTTTACAAGGTATGTGAGTTTATAGAAATCGGTCTGTAAAATTGTGTTCGAAAAGAAACATAACAGAAAGATTATCAAACAGAAAATGACGGAATATTTCGGCAAATCGGTCTTTTGCTGGACGAATTTTCCGAGTGTCAAGCCAAGCAAGAAAATCGGCAAACGGTTGATGACGATAAGCAATCTGCCAATGTGCATATCCTTTGCCGGAGAAAGATTCAGACCGAGAATAACGATAATCAATAGAATGACAAAGGCAAACTGACTTTTCGTATTCTTAAGAAAAGTAAAAAACGACGGAACGAGCAAGTAAAACGCGAGAATAGACGGAATGTACCAGTCTGTCAAATCGCCATCAATCCAAAAACGGAGGTTGGTTACTCGGTACAGAAACTGCCAAATGCCTTCGGCCGAGAAATGAAACTCCTTGTAGACGCAATAATAAAGATGCCACGCAACAGCCACAATCAAATATGTTGGCAAAATCCGCAGAAAGCGTTTCTTAAGAAATTGACTGGCATCTGGATTCTTCGTCCACGAAAAGAACAAGCCTATTCCGGAGATGAGAAAGAAAATATCGACTCCGAGATTTCCCTGCGACTGAACCAAACTAAAAAAAGTATCGGGAAAAATATGAGGCGCATGGAAAAGCACAACGAGAATGATGGCGATTCCCATCAGCGGAGAACGATGTTTTGACAGCAGAAATAGATTCATTCTTTTTATTTTTTCTGCAAAGATATAACAAATACCGAACACATCTGCCTCGCTTCTCTAAAAAAGAAGGCTCGACGACGATAGCGAGCCTTTCTTTTTACAAACTATTACAATTTCAGTTTCTTCTGAAGTTTGATGAAACCGCCGAGTGTTCTTGCTCCAACGACAGACCATGCCGGCATCTTCTTGATTCGGCGACGAATAAGCGGACGATCCCACAACATAAAGATGGCAATGAACACCAAGCATGCCCAGATTGTCCATCCGTAGAGAATCTTTACGGTTTGGGCAAGAAGCGACTCAACCATGCCTTGCATGTACAAGCCCAATTCAAACGGCGACCGAGAAAAATCTACAAGATTTATATATCCGTTATAACGCGCAAATCCATCGGCTACATAATAACTTATTCCCTTCGCTAGAAAAGCTCCACCGATGGTAGCTCCGCCAAACATGTGCAGAAAATTGAATATGCACAATGCCTGAAAGAAGTGCTCGAACGACATTACTTCGTGCAAGCACCACATCAGGACAATACACAAAACTGCATATCCAAAACCCCGGCAAATAAGCGGCGGAACCAACTGACCATATTCAACTTCGGGACTTACAAGCATATAAAACCCGAAACAATAAAGACAGATGAAAACCATGCCAATGCCAATGAGCCGATACTGACTCCACCGCATAAGTTTGAGCCAGCCGAGTGAAAACAGACAGCCTGCATAAACTCCGATAAGCGACCACTGATTGAGCGACTCGTATGTCAAATCAGTATAATGCATAACTTCTTCGTAATAAACCATTTCAAGCACATGTTCGACCGACATTATACATTCGAAAATAGCCACAAAGAATATTATAGGCCGGAAGTATCTGTAACGAACAATCTTTGGCGAAATGAATGGCGACGGATGACTTTTCATGTGCATCATACTCACAGCTAGAGTAAGGCAAGCCACGCCAGACATAGCGCATATA
>JBGUGY010000124.1:0-3526 GCA_045111775.1 Bacteroidaceae bacterium
TATTCTGCCCGAGTTGGATATGGTTCTTCTGATGAGCGTTAATCCTGGCTTTGGCGGTCAAAAATTCATTCTGAACACCTTGAAAAAGGTTGAGCAGCTGAAGGAGATGCGCAACCGCATGGGACTGAATACCATTATTGAGATAGACGGCGGCGTGAACCTTGAGACAGGAAAGCTTCTTTCGGATGCAGGAGCCGATGCTCTTGTGGCTGGAAGTGCCGTTTTCAAGGCTGAAGACCCGATAAAGATGATAAAAGACTTGAAGGCTCTGTAGCGAAAGATAAGGGTTCTGCTGCCCATAATTGTCGGAATTGTGCTGGCTGGCTTCCTGCCATCTGGCTGTATGCTGCCGCTCTTGGGGCTTGCGGTTCTGTGCTGCATAGCATTTTCATTCTATTATAAGCGGAATTATATTTCTGTTGTCTTATTAGGCGTGTGCTTCGTGCTTCTCGGCACGGTGCGCACGCTTTGTTTTTACCGTTCACATTCGTACGAGTGGAGTGATGAGCAGAAACTTTATTCTGTCGTGGTCCGCGATATTCAGAAGAACAGCGAGAAATACGTCCGTCTGAATGGCGACTGCTTTATGGCGCTCGATACTGCTGGGAATGTAGAGCCGATTCCTGATATACGTTGCAAACTTGTCTTTCTGAAAGATAGAAAATCGGCGAACCGAGATTTTTGCGAGGGCGATACGGTTACTTTCTACTCGCAGATGTTTTCGCCTTGCACGACCGGCAATCGTTACGAATGGAACGAGGAACTCTATCTTAAAAGTCGGGGAGTGGGCGGAACGTCGGTTGTCTATGGTAACCATATAGCCGATTATCGGTCGGCGGCGAGCCATTCGCTTTTGAAGAAAACCCGCGATGCGATAGATAATGTCATTCTGTCGCTCGCGCTCGATGATGAGAAAGAGGCGATTGTAAGGGCTCTTGTTCTTGGCGATAGGTCGGGGCTGACTTACGATATGCGGCAGAAGTATTCGCGCGTAGGTATAAGTCATATCCTTGCCTTGTCGGGCTTGCATCTTGGCATTATCTATTGCATTCTCGGTTATGTCCTTTTCGGCATATTCCGAAAGGGAAGGGCAAAGACTGTAGCCTCGCTTTTTATAATTGCGTTTCTGTGGAGCTACGTTATGGTTGTTGGAATGCCTTATTCGCTCGTGCGTGCTGCCATTCTTACCACGCTCTGCATCGTTGCGGCATGGCTTAGGAGAGATGCTTGGAGCGTCGGAAACTTGATGTTTGCCGCTACCGCCATTCTGCTTGTCTCACCGGGTGCTTTGTACGATGTAGGCTTTCAGCTTTCGTTTATGGCTTGCCTTGCGATAATGAAGTTCCAGCCGTTTTTCAGCAGCCGTTTTCAGAACAATAAGATTCTGAAATATGCCTTCGGGATAGTCTCTGTATCGTTTGCGGCGCAGATTGGCGTTGCTCCGCTGAGTATTCTGTATTTCCACAATTTCCCGTCGTACTTTTTCATCTCTAACTTATTTGCCGTTCCGCTGGTGTTCGTAATCGTTGGTTCGCTGTTCGTTATGTTGCCGTTGTGCGCCATTGTTCCGAGCGTTACGCAAATAGCGTCGTGGTGCATAAGTGCCGAGGTGTCGGTCTTGAATACTTGTACCGATTTTGTGGGCGGATTATGTGGAGCGTCTGCCGGACCGTTCTATCCGACGATTGTTCAGGTGGTGTTGATGTATCTTGTGCTGGTAGCCGTTTACAAGATGCTCAGCAAGCCAGATGTGCGTGTTCTGCAAGTAGGAATGGTGTTTGTGCTTCTGCTTGTCGTGAGCCAGATTTATTGCCTTGTTTCAGACCGAAAGCAGATGTATGTCTGCGATAGTTTCGGCAATCCTGAAGTCGGATTTGTTAGTCATGGAAAGACCGTATGCCAGATTTCGCACGATGATTGGGTTGAGACTGACGGATTGCTGTCGGTTGGCGGAAAGACGATTCTGATGCTCGATTCGGACAAATGGAACTATCGTATTGCCGAGAGGAGGCTGAAGGTTGATTATGTCGTCATCTGCAAGGGATTTAAAGGGCGTTTGAACGATGTTGAAAGTCTGTTCGAGACGCAGAACTGGGTTCTTCATTCGTCGCTTACCGATTTCTGGCGACGGCGGTATATCGGCGAACTTAGTGCGATGAAAATCACGCCGTTCGACATGAAGAAAAGCGGTATGTTAGACATCGAGACAAAATAAAAGCGTGCAACTCTTCGGGGCTGCACGCTTTCTGCTTATTTCTTTTCTTTCTCCTTCCAGTATCTGGTGTAAAGTTTATAGTAATTGTCGTAACGTCCTGTGCTTACATGCTGCTTCAGCTTTTCGTACACATCCTTGTTCGACATTATGAACGATATCAACTTAGGATTGAACTGCGTTCCCGCAAGTTCGTCGAACTCCTGCATCACCGTTTCGAATGATTTTGGCGTGTGATAGTTTCGTCCTATGTTCTCGGTGGCGGCATCCATACAGTCGGTTACCGTTACGAGGCAGATGATAGGGAAGTACGGCGATTTTCTGTTCTTGAATTTAGGCGGATAGCCGTCGCCGTCGAACCATTTGTGATGTCCGAGCGCGATGTCCTGATACTTCTTCAGCGACTCGTCTATGGCGAAGAACGGAAGCGATTTCTCAGGGTGCATCTGTATGATGTCGAACTCATGGTTCGTCAGTTTTCTGTAGCAGTTGTTGATGATGGTTGGCATGTTGATTTTTCCGAGGTCGTGATAGATTGCTGCGTAGTACACAAAGTCTATGAGCGAATCCTTTTTCTCTACCACATCGTATGCCGTTGGATATCCCGGAATTCCAGCGAAGAACTCGGGATGATTCTTTATCATGCCCTCTGCCAGAATCTTCGAAAGGTCGGCAACCATTGATACGTGGACGTATGTTGTAGGCTGCTCAACGACGATGAGCGAGAACAGAAGTTCGCGACGCTCTTTTGATGTGAGATATTTAAGTATTGAAGGCCTTGTTGCGATGTTAGACAGAATCATTCCCTTCTCGAACGGATACTGACCGTGAGGATAGCGCGAGAAAATGTCGAGCAGGCGGTTAAGATGATTCTTCATGTAAACGCCGCGTTTCTTCTCGCTCATCGTGGTGTGTTCAAGCACGGCAAGCTCGGTCTCGAACAGGTTGTTCATGTAATTGATTTTCAGATTCGGCGAGCCGGGGGCGAATTGCAGGTTAGGGTCGCTTGCCGTCAGCTTGTCAATCTGCGCAAGAGCCTTGTCCCAGCTAATGTGCCCCATGTAGGCCTCAATCATAAGATCGTCGTAGCGCAGCAGACTGTAATATCTGTTTTTCAGGTCCTCGAACTTATAGTCAATCTTCTTGCATGCGGCGATATAGGCATCGTATAGCTGGTCGCGCAGCTCAGGGTTGTTCTGTCCGCGGCTTATGTATGTTGCAATGCCTCGGAAGTGGAACAGGTCGATGCTCCATTTTGCAAACTCGTTAAGCAGACTGTCGCGGCGGAATATCTCGCGAACCTCGCGCGTTGCG
>JBGUGY010000125.1:0-4649 GCA_045111775.1 Bacteroidaceae bacterium
ACGACTTGAATGCCGACCAGAATGCTTTGCGCGACAAATGCAAGGCTCTTGCTGCCAAGGTTACAGTAAAATGAAAATCTTGTAAAAAAATAGGATAAAATGTTACGAGTGCAAATATTTTTATTATATTTGCACTCGTTTTTGAAACTATTTTGAACAAAACGAAACCTTAATGCGGTTATAGCTCAGTTGGTAGAGCGTTGGCTTCCCAAGCCGAAGGTCACGGGTTCGAGACCCGCTAACCGCTCAAAAGAAAATGCACAAATATTTGCCGCAATGACCCTAATTATTGTCCTTATATTGCTGTTGGGTTATGTTGCAATTGCAACAGAGCATATTACAAACATAAACAAAGCCTCGGTAGCTATGTTTCTGGGTGTAATAGGTTGGCTGCTCTATATGTTCTTCGGCGAATATTATGTATCTGAAAATTATCCTCTCGAATATTCGGCTTATCTTAGCGGAACGGCAGAAAATGTCTGGTCTCTGCGCTCGTTCATAGCACAGCATGTCTTTGTGGGCTATGTTGCAAGTGCTGCTGAAATCGTACTTTTCTTTGTGGCTACGATGAATATCGTTTCTGTTCTGAATGCCAACGAATGTTTTGATTTCATTTCTGAGTGGATGCGTACGAGAAACAGCAAGAAACTTGTTTGGATGGTTGCTCTCGTAACGTTCCTAATATCTTTCAACCTCGACAATCTTACAACCGTCATGATGATGATTGTGATATTGCGAAAGTTGATTCCGAATGTGCACGACCGCGCGTTGTATAACTGCATTGTGATTCTTGCAGCAAACTGCGGCGGATGCTGCTCTTGCATCGGCGATGTTACAACGCTGATGATATGGGTTAAGGGCGCAGTTACTCCTACGGCATTCACTGTCGGACTTATTCTCCCGGCTTTGGTAGCACTTGCCATTCCGACATATCTTGTTTCGAGAGTTCTTCCTGAAAGAGTGAATCTGACATCTCAGTTGGGAATGTATAACGGCGATGACAGCGTTTTGAACCGTTGGCAAAGACTTCTGATGTTGTTTGTCGGCATCGGTGGTCTGTGGGCAATTCCAACGTTCCATAATCTTACTAAATTGCCGCCTTTTGTCGGCGCAATGTGCATTCTTTCAATCCTTTGGATTATTTACGAGGTCTGCAATCTGAAGAGAATGAGAAACGATGTTATGGTTAACAACCAGCGTGTTCCTTATTCAATACAGGATGTTAATAGCCAGCTTATCCTTTTCTTTTTGGGAATTTGGTTTGCCATCGGTGCGATAGAAGAGACTGGTGCATTGGAAACAATGGCAAGTTGGCTCGACGAGAATATTCACAACGTGTATATAATAAGTGTTGCGCTCGGCTTTGTTTCGAGTGTGCTTGATAATATACCTTTGGTTGCGAGCAGTATCTCAATGTATGATGTTGTTGACGCTGCCGACGTGGCAGGTAACAGCTATGCCAATGCATTCAGCCAGAATGGTTCGTATTGGCAGATTCTTGCATACTGCAGTGCTGTTGGCGGTAGCTTGATGACTATAGGCTCTCAGGCTGGATTCGCTGTAATGAAAGTTGAAAGAATAAGACTGAAATGGTATCTTCGCCACTTCTCATGGATGGTTCTTGTGGGATGGGGTGCAGGACTTATTGTTTATTGGGTAACAGAAATATTATACGAATATTGTTTTTAGGATAATTTTATAGCAGACGCAAAAAATCTATAGCTTATGGCAAGAGTAAAGTGTATTGGTATTCTTACTTCGGGAGGCGATGCTCCGGGTATGAATGCCGCCATACGTGCGATAACACGAAGTGGTATTTGTAACGGTTTCACCGTGAAGGCAATCTATCGCGGTTACGAGGGCTTGATGAACAACGAAATTGTTCCGTTCTCTACAGAAAACGTAAGTAACATCATACAGCGAGGCGGAACAATCCTGAAGACCGCACGTTCTAAAGGCTTCGAGACTCCTGAAGGACGAAAGAAGGCATACGACAACATGGTTGCTAACGGAATTGATGCGCTTGTCGTAATTGGCGGAAACGGCTCTCTGACGGGCGCAAAAATCTTTGCTGAAGAATATGATGTGCCTTGCATCGGTCTGCCGGGAACAATTGATAACGACCTCTATGGAACCGACCTCACTATCGGCTATGATACAACTTTGAATACAATCGTAGACTGTGTCGATAAGATTCGTGATACGGCAAACTCTCACGAGCGTATCTTCTTTGTCGAGGTTATGGGACGCGATGCAGGATTCCTTGCACAGAATAGTGCAATCGCTTCTGGTGCAGAGGCTGCCATCATTCCAGAGGATAATACAGATGCCGACCAGTTGGAGCACTTCATCGGTCGTGGTATCAGAAAGTCAAAGAACTCATCAATCGTTATTGTGAGCGAAAGTCCGAAATGCGGTGCGATGTATTATGCCGAGCGTGTAAGAAAGGAATATCCGCAGTATGATGTACGTGTTTCTATTCTTGGACACTTGCAGAGAGGCGGAAGCCCATCGGCACGCGACAGAATACTTGCCAGTCGTTTGGGTGCAGGTGCAATCGATGCGTTGCTCGACGGACAGCGTAATGTTATGATAGGAATCAAGCAGGACAATGTTGTCTATGTTCCTTTTGTTGATGCAATCAAAAAAGAGAAGCCTATAAATAAGGAACTTATCAGGGTTCTCGATGAATTGTCAATATAATATCGAAATCACCGATTACAATGATAAAGTGTCGTACAAATGCGTTTGTACGACACTTTTTGTTATTATTAGCATATTTTACACCTAAAACACATTTCTTCCGCCCTTTTTTGTACTATAGGCAAAAAAAAAGTCGTTTTTTTGTTGTTATTAAGAAATATTTACTAAATTCGCATTTGATAAACAATAAGTGAAATCATTTCGGGATAGTAAAAATATAAAAATAAATAAAGCTTATGTCACAAATAATTGGACATATTTCGCAGGTCATCGGTCCTGTTATTGATGTGTATTTTGACACAAAAAATGAAGATGCCGAAAATGTACTTCCAAAAATCCATGATGCTTTAAAGATTGAACGTCCGGGAAGAGGAGATTTGATTCTCGAGGTTCAGCAGCATATTGGTGAGGATACCGTTCGTACTGTCGCTATGGACCGTACCGACGGACTTAGAAGAGGTATGGAAGTCTATCCAACAGGAAGTCCTATCACGATGCCTGTCGGCGACCAGATTAAGGGACGAATGATGAATGTAACAGGCGACCACATCGATGGCCTGAAGCCGCTCAATCGTGAGGGCGCATATCCTATTCATCGTGAGCCTCCAAAGTTCGAGGAACTTTCAACTACACGAGAAATTCTAACAACAGGTATTAAGGTTATCGACCTTCTTGAGCCTTACTCAAAAGGTGGAAAGATTGGTCTGTTCGGTGGTGCTGGCGTGGGAAAGACCGTGCTCATCATGGAACTTATAAATAATATAGCCAAGGGACACGATGGCTTCTCTGTTTTTGCCGGCGTAGGTGAACGCACACGAGAAGGAAATGACCTTCTGCGAGAGATGATCGAGTCTGGCGTAATCAAGTACGGAAAGGAGTTCGAGGAGTCTATGGAAAGAGGCGAATGGGACCTTTCTAAGGTAGATTACAACGAGGTACAGAAGTCTCAGGCTGCACTTGTGTATGGTCAGATGAATGAGCCGCCGGGTGCGCGTGCATCTGTTGCATTGTCTGGTCTTACAGTTGCCGAATCGTTCCGCGACGAGGGCGCAAAGACCGGAAAGGCAAGCGATATTCTGTTCTTCGTCGATAACATCTTCCGTTTCACTCAGGCAGGTTCTGAGGTGTCGGCTCTTCTTGGCCGTATGCCATCAGCCGTGGGTTATCAGCCTACACTTGCCACTGAGATGGGAGCAATGCAGGAGCGCATCACATCTACAAAGAACGGCTCTATTACATCTGTTCAGGCAGTCTATGTGCCTGCCGACGACTTGACCGACCCTGCTCCGGCAACGACATTCTCGCATCTTGACGCAACAACCGTGTTGAGCCGTAAGATTGCCGAACTTGGAATCTATCCTGCTGTCGATCCGTTGGATTCTACATCTCGTATTCTCGACCCATTGGTTGTGGGCAAGGAGCATTACGAGTGCGCACAGAGAGTGAAGCAGATTTTGCAGAGATACAAGGAACTGCAGGATATCATCGCCATCCTTGGTATGGACGAGTTGTCTGATGAGGACCGCCAGACTGTGAACCGTGCCCGTCGCGTTCAGCGATTCCTTTCACAGCCATTTACCGTTGCCGAGAAGTTTACTGGCGTAAACGGTGTGATGGTCTCTATCGAAGATACAATCAAGGGATTCAACATGATTATGGACGGCGAGGTGGATTACCTTCCAGAACAGGCGTTCCTCAATGTCGGTACGATAGAGGATGCCATCGAGAAGGGTAAGAAGCTCCTTGCTGCGGCTAACGCATAATACATACGTTTATGAGTTTGAAACTGAAAATCGTTTCACCAGAGAAAGTGGTGTATGAAGGTGAGGTGGACAGCGTTCTCGTTCCGGGAACGAAAGGACCTTTCGAGATCCTGAATGACCATGCCGCAATTGTCTCAACCTTGGAAAAGGGTGTTGTAGAGATTGGTACATCACAAGGTAAGC